>NZ_JACJDT010000010.1:0-131790 GCF_014163675.1 Pseudoalteromonas sp. SR44-5 | reverse complement strand
TTCGAGAAATCACATTGAGACTCTAAATTTTTTGCCTTGCTTAGCGAACTAAGCTCGGCTGTTAGAACTCAATCTGTACGAGTGCCCACACAGATGATTGCTTTATATTGTTAAAGAACGTTGCGGTTAAAGTTAAACTTTATCTCGCTAGGGCTGAGCATATTACGCTTTCCTATTTTTTTGTCAACACTTAATTTTAAACTTTCTTAATAATCTAAACTCAAGTTTTACTCGACTAACTGATTAACTCTTGCAGCTTAAGCGTTGCTGTCTGCCGTCTCAGTGGGGTCGCATTATAGGGCGCGGCGAATTTTACGCAAGCGTTTTTATCATTAAATTCGCATTTATTTTATACCCTCAAGATACCCAAAAGAAACTGACACCTTACCCACAGAAGCCTGTGGATAACCTCGTTTTTTTCATCGTTTCACTAAACTATCTGCTTTGCTTATGGTAAGTTGCCCGCTGTTTTTTAAACTCGTTCATTAGGCATATAACATGATAGATATAATAAATAGTATTAGTGGGCTGCTTTGGGGTCATATTCTCGTCTACCTATTAATAGCGGCAGGACTCTTTTTTACTATTAAACTCAAGTTCATTCAATTTGTTCAATTCCCCCACATGATTAAAGTCATGTTCAATTCTCGTCAGTGTGATAAAAACGGTATTTCATCTTTCCAAGCTTTTTGTACTTCCTTAGCCGCACGTGTTGGTACCGGAAATATGGCTGGTGTTGCTGTTGCACTGTATTTAGGTGGTGCTGGGGCTATTTTCTGGATGTGGCTAATTGCCTTAATAGGTATGGCAACGAGTTTTGCAGAAAGTACTTTGGCTCAAGCTTATAAGATTCGTGATGAACATGGTAACTTCAGAGGAGGCCCTGCTTATTATATGGAATATGGTTTGGGTAAACGTTGGATGGGGGTGGTTTTCTCACTCTGTTTGATATTGGCATTTGGCCTAGTATTCAATGCAGTGCAATCTAACTCTATAGCCGCTGCATTTAAAGTCGCTTTTGACATTCCAAACTATGTTGTTGGTTTAGTACTAGTCGTTGGCTCTGGCATTATTATATTTGGTGGCCTGAAAACTATTTCTCGCTTTGCAGAGTTGGTTGTACCATTTATGGCATTAGCTTACTTACTTGTAGCTTTATATGTGTGCGCTATTAATGCAGAGCAATTACCGACTGTATTTATGCGTATTATTAATAGTGCCTTTGGAATTGAGCAAGCGGGTGCCGGTGCGATTGGTTATGGCGTTATGCAAGCAATGATCCAAGGAATAAAGCGCGGCTTATTCTCAAATGAAGCAGGTATGGGTAGCGCAGCAAATGCGGCAGCGACTGCAACGCCAAATCCGCCCCACCCTGCCTCACAAGGTTATGTGCAAATGCTTGGTGTATTTATTGATACGGTTGTTATATGTAGTGCAACTGCCGCGCTGATTTTGCTCTCTGATCAATTAGTAGCTGACTCAGGTGTAACTGGTATTGCATTAACTCAGGCTGCTCTTGAAGAACATGTTGGAAGCTGGGGCACAATTTTTGTTGCGATTGCTATATTATTCTTTGCTTTTACCTCAATTGTTGCTAACTATTCATACGCAGAAACTAATCTATTATTCTTAGAGCATAATCATGAGCATGGTATGTTGATCTTTAGGCTTGTAGTATTAGGTATGGTGATGTTTGGCTCTGTGAGTGAACTGGGGTTGATCTGGACCTTAGCTGATATTTCGATGGGCCTCATGGCAATCGTGAATGTTATTGCACTGTTTATGTTATCAGGCGTGGTGATCTGGCTTGCGAACGACTACACCACACAGCGCAAAGCTGGCAAATTACCAACATTTGATCCAACCAAAAATACTCAGCTTGATCAAACCATCCCGAAAGGGATTTGGCATAAAAAGTAAATAAGCTTATTTACAATCAAAGAGGGAGTCTATGTGCTCCCTTTTTTGATCAAAATAATAATGCCTTAGTAGTTATTCAGATTTGCTATCACAAGCGTCTAATATATTCATCGCTAAAGCGCGGCCCTTATTGAGTGCTTTATAAATCTGGCTACAGCTTCAACAATGCTTCAACAATGCTTCAGCGAAGCGCCACACAGGAGTGTTGCTCTGAATCTATTGGGTATGCATGCGGCTGCAATTGGCATAGTGACGCTTTACTGTTCTCAGCATTGGCCATTTATCAAGCGTCACCACAAAAGTAAAGCCTGCTGCTTTTTATACCAATCTGCCAAATTATGTGATCTAATTAGCGCACAGATACTTATCTACTTTTACTGAATTGAACTTAAAAGAATCCAAACAACTTTTAGTTTTATCACGTAAAGAGCCTAATGCAAGAAAACGCATACGCCTGCTTGCTGTTTCATTATTCTTTGAGGGGGGAAACAGAACGAATATTGCTAAGCGGCCAAATACAGCACGCTGCAGTGTCAAAAATGGATTTCAAACTACCTTAACAATTGAGTTGGATACGACAACACTGTCTATCTAATCGTGTATTTAGTGGTTATGAAGAAATAGTCGAACAGGTTTCGCAAGCGTGGAATAAATTCATCTCCGTCCCTGATACGGTTAAAATTATATGCTCTAGAGATTGGATCAAATTTACTTAATCTTTATGCAGATTGGTATTAGTGTTAGTTAAGCTAATTTCTCTGGCATCAATCAACAAAGTGATTTGCGTATATTTTGGTATTAAGATTGTCCGTACGCGCTATGGATAAAAGTTAAACGCATACAAAAGCTATAAGGTGAAAGTTTAATTTAATAGATAGATAAGCAATTTTGGGTGTGTTTTTTTACGCTGTAGGTATAAATGAAGTAATAGTGAATATAAAGTGGTGCCCGAGGCCGGACTTGAACCGGCACGACTTGTTAGTCGAGGGATTTTAAATCCCTTGTGTCTACCAATTCCACCACTCGGGCATCGAGTTTGCTAATTAAAGCGTGTGGAGTAATTATTTGGAGGCGGAACCCGGAGTCGAACCGGGGTAAACGGATTTGCAATCCGGTGCATGGCCACTCTGCCATTCCGCCTTAATGTAACAAATAATTTGGAGCGGCACACGAGGCTCGAACTCGTGACCTCGACCTTGGCAAGGTCGCGCTCTACCAACTGAGCTAGTGCCGCATAAAACTTTGTCAGTAATTTGTACGTTGGTGCGCGACTATGTCGCGGTAAACGTTCTGGCAACTGAGCTAGTGCCGCATAATTAGATATAATTCTTTGTAAGAAATATTTTTTATCGCCCTTAAATTACCTTGGTTGAGTAATTTAAAGTGGTGCCCGAGGCCGGACTTGAACCGGCACGACTTGTTAGTCGAGGGATTTTAAATCCCTTGTGTCTACCAATTCCACCACTCGGGCATCGAGTTTGCTATTTAAAGCAAGTGGATAAAACTAATATGGAGCGGCACACGAGGCTCGAACTCGTGACCTCGACCTTGGCAAGGTCGCGCTCTACCAACTGAGCTAGTGCCGCATCATATTAATTCTAATTACTACATTTTTAAAAGTTACATTTGGTATATGCAACTAAACCACAAAGTGGTGCCCGAGGCCGGACTTGAACCGGCACGACTTGTTAGTCGAGGGATTTTAAATCCCTTGTGTCTACCAATTCCACCACTCGGGCATCGAGTTTGCTAATTAAAGCGTGTGGAGTGTTGATTGGAGGCGGAACCCGGAGTCGAACCGGGGTAAACGGATTTGCAATCCGGTGCATGGCCACTCTGCCATTCCGCCTCAATACTGGGTAACCTTTGATAAACTGGAGCGGCACACGAGGCTCGAACTCGTGACCTCGACCTTGGCAAGGTCGCGCTCTACCAACTGAGCTAGTGCCGCATAACGCATGTAAGTATTAATATGTTTCATCGCAACCTTGTCGCGGTAAAACATTCTAGCAACTTAACCAGTGTCACTTTGTTTATCTAGGGGGCTATGCCCTCTCAACACGGACGCATTCTACAGAGATTATTAAACGCGTCAATACAAAAAATGCTAGTTTTGAACTGTTTGATTATTTTTTATCTAAAACGGTGCGTTATTATACGTTTAGAGTCAATTTTTAGTCAATTCAGACCACGCTGCTATCAAATATTGCAGCATAGAAGTAACCGTTAAGAAGGTCGCAATGTAAAGTAAGCCATAACTTAAGTACATCATCCAACTATCGTATTGCCAAATGAGTCCAATAATAGCTAACATTTGCGCAGCAGTTTTAAACTTACCCATATTTGATACAGCTACATTACCACGCTTGCCTTGCTCTGCCATCCATTCTCGAAGTGCTGAGATAACAATTTCTCTGCTTATTATGATTAAAGCAGGAATAGTCATATACATTGATTGATAATAACTAGCTAAAGCAACCAATGCTGTACACACCATCACTTTGTCAGCAACAGGATCTAAGAATGCACCAAATGGCGTAGACTGCTCAAGCTTGCGCGCTAGATAGCCATCAAGAATATCAGTGATCGATGCAAGCCAGAAAATAAAAGCTGCAGCAAAGAAAGCCCATGAATAAGGCAGATAAAATACCACCAAAAAAATGGGGATAAGAAAAAGTCTAAATGTTGTGAGTGTGTTTGGAATATTCCACATAACTACTTGGGGATGTCTTTTTTTCTATATTCGCACGAAGGGCTAGCCCTTGTCATGCAAATGGTTAAATATCTTCTCAGCCATGTCAGAGCTGATCCCGGGTACTTGCTTTAATTGATCTATATTAGCAGCTTTTACTCCCTGCATGCCCCCTAAAAATTTTAATAATGTTTGGCGTCGTACCGAGCCGATACCACCTATCTCTTCTAATAGTGATTGAGTGCGTTGTTTTTGCCGCTTGTTACGGTGCCCTGCAATAGCAAAGCGATGTGATTCATCGCGAATATGTTGGATCAAATGTAGCGCTGGTGCGTCTGAATCCATTGGGATTGTTTTCCGGCCACCATCAATTAATAGTGTTTCAAGGCCTGGCCTACGACTGGTGCCTTTTGCCACACCGACTAACAGCGGCATTTTTGCATGTGGCCAATTAGCAAAGTACTGCTCGGCACGAGAAAGTTGTCCTTTACCACCGTCGATAAAAATCACATCAGGAATTTTATCTTCGTCAACCAACTTGTTGTAACGCTTGTTTAACGCAAACTCCATTGCAGCATAATCATCACCTCCAGTGATCCCTGTGACATTAAAGCGTCGATATTCTTTATTATTCGGTCCTTGCGAATCAAACACCACACAACTGGCAACTGTGTTTTCTCCCATTGTATGGCTGATATCAAAACATTCCATACGATTAATATCATCAAGCCCTAACGTCGCTTTAAGTTGTGCGTAACGCTTATTAATCGAATCCTGAGTGCTTTGCTTCACGGTAATACTATTAAGCGCATTCTTATTAGCGAGCTGTAAGTATTGCGCACGCTCACCGCGTGTAACTGTTTTTAAAGTTACTTTGCGTTCACTCACTTGGCTTAATGCTTCACTGAGTACATCAACTTCATCAAGTGCAAATGGCAAAATAACTTCTTTAGCAATTCGCCCTGTTGCACCTGGCGCTAAATAATATTGCCCAAGAAATGAAGCCAGTATTTCTTGTGGCTGTGAATCTTTCGGTACTTTTGGAAAGTACGTTTTGCTACCGAGTACTTTATGATCGCGGATCATCAACAAATGAATGCCATTAAGGCCATTTAAATGAGCAAAACCCACAACATCCATTTCGGCATAATTACCTGATATTGATTGTTGCTCTTGCATTTTACGCAGTAGCATTATTTGATCGCGTACTTTAGCTGCCAATTCAAATTGCAAAGCGTGGCTCGCAGCTTCCATTTTAGAGATCAACGCTGCGATGACTTCATGAGATTTGCCAGTCAAAAATTTACGTACAAAATCAACTTGCTGATTGTATTCATCGTCACTCACTTCATTCACGCAAGGTGCAGAACAACGTTTTAGCTGAAATTGCAAACAAGGTCGACTGCGAACGCGATAATACGCATCTTCACATTGACGAACAGGAAATATTTTCTGCATTAACCGCAAACTTTCAGAGACAGCGCCAGCGCTTGGAAATGGCCCAAAATACTCGCCTTTCACTTTGCGGCTACCGCGATGAAATGCAAGTCTTGGATGTTTGTGAGCAGTTAATAAAATATACGGATAGGATTTATCATCACGCAGTAAAATATTGTAACGTGGCTGATATTTTTTTATTAAGTTATTTTCAAGCAGTAAGGCTTCGGTTTCAGTATTGGTTAAAGTGATGTCAATATCACTAATGTTACTGACTAAAGCGCGAGTCTTGCCATCCGTGACATTGCTACGAAAATAGCTACTAACACGTTTTTTAAGGTTTTTAGCTTTACCAACATAAATAACTTTATCATCACTATCAAGCATCCGATAAACGCCGGGTTCGCTTGATAGTGTTTTTAAGAAATGGGCGTGATCAAATTCTGCCATGGGGCAACACTAGTGGGCGCTGTCGATGTCGATCATCTTATGACGAATAGCCAAATGAGTTAGTTCAACATCACCACCCACATTCAGCTTTTCAAACATTCTATAGCGATAACTGTTCACTGTTTTAGAACTTAAATTAAGGCGTTCGGCAATGTCTTGCACCTTTTCACCTTTAGTGATCATTAACATGATCTGTAATTCACGTTCAGATAAACTCTGAAATGGACTTTCATCAGTACGACCCGTCACTTGCGCAAGGGCAATTTGTTGAGCTATTTCTGGTGCAATATAGCGTTGTCCTGCATTTACTGCGCGAATTGCATTGACCATTTCATCAGAGCCCGCCCCTTTGGTTAAGTAACCATGAGCGCCAATTTGCATCACTTTACTTGGGAATGGGTCTTCACAATGTACAGTTAACACAATAATTTTCACATCAGGGCAATAGCGACAAATTTTCTTGGTCGCTTCTAATCCGCCAATACCTGGCATATTCATGTCCATTAGCACAATATCAGGAGAATGCTGACGGCAAAACTGTACCGCTTCTTCACCTGTTTTAGCTTCACCAATTACTTTAAACCCACGAACATCATCTAAAATACGTTTGATACCCGTTCGTACGAGTTCATGGTCATCAACTAAAAGTACATTAATCAATGGGACACCCTCATATAACCTAACAGCATGTCAGTATGACAATTTAATTCGTCACACTAACACAGAAAATCTGAAACGATAACCCAATTATCGTTTCAGATAACTAATTTAAGATGGCGTTTTTTCACTGAAGCGGTCAACCCACAAGGCAATTACCCCATCACCGGTAACATTACAGGCTGTGCCAAAACTATCCTGAGCCAGATAAAGCGCTATCATGAGTGCCACAGCACCTTCATTGAAACCGAGCATGCTGGTTAATAAACCCAGCGCAGACATGACTGCCCCGCCCGGAGCACCCGGCGCGGCAATCATTACCACACCTAGCATCATAATAAACGGCAACATCCCAAATAATGATGGTACATCCATATTTGGTGATAAAAACATCACCGCCATCGCGCAAGTTACGATAGTGATCGTTGAGCCAGATAGATGAATAGTCGCACACAAAGGTACAGTAAAGTTAGCAACATCTTCTTTTACATTATTTGCTTTGCTTGAGCGTAAAGACACTGGAATAGTCGCAGCGCTTGACATAGTGCCTAAGGCTGTAAAGTAAGCTGGGAGCATATTTTTAATTAATTCAATTGGGTTGCGTTTTAATAAAATACCCGTACCGATATAAAGAATACTTAACCATACCCAATGCATTATTAATGCAGCAATCAACACCACACCAAACGTTTGTAAGGTATCAACAACAGTGCCTGCAACTGTCATCTCAGCAAACACACCTGCAATATAAAACGGTAATGCTGGAATAATAACTTTTGCTAGCAAACCATCAATCACATCGCGGCCCTGATCCGATACTTTTTTCAAGGTCTCTAGCTCTAATTGGCTCATACCGATGCCAAACACAAACGCTGTGGCAAGCGCGGTCATAACACCCATCAATGGTGGGATCTCTAAATCAATAAAACTTGCCACTTCGGTTGCTATTTCAGCTTCAAAGGTTAAACCGCCATCAAATAACGGAATAATTGCACTAACAACCATCACAGCTAATGTGCCTGCAATAATGGTCGAACCGTAGGCGAAACCAACGGTTTTACCTAACAAATGGCCTGAACCTTTTGGTAAACCTGCAATTCCTGATGCTATAAAAAATAAAATAATTAGTGGAATAGTAAAAGTGATCAGCTGACCAATTATTTCTTTTACCGTGTAAAGGAGTTCAACACCTGTTAGTGGAACATATAAGCCCACTAAAATACCGGCCAATATACCGGCAATTAATTTTAAGATTAACGTCATTGTCATCACTTCATAAATTTTGATGGGTGAGGTTTTAGCATGTTTTTAATTATATGTATCATAAAACCGCTCAACAACAGCCTGTTTGCACAAAATACAATCACTTTTAGCGTTAAACGCCCGTCTAATTTGTTCATTATAATATCAACTAGGCAATTCATTATGATCTAGCGCATATAAATTTTGGTCAGTATTTGTATCCCTAATAATCCTATGTCAGCATAACTGATAGTATTTTGGTCTTAATAACTATACTTACAAGCAGTCGCTGTTTTTATTTCATTCAGTTATAAGCCGAATAGATATATCTTATAGCCAAACTTTACTTTAGTTTTTTTAATTCAGCAGTAAAGTGTCACTATTACAGATCGATTACATAAAAATCGGTCACGATTGAATAAATTGCACCTAAGGGAACATTATGTCTACTTTTTTTGAAGATAACTCACTAAGCATCGGTAACACACCGTTGGTAAAACTTAATAGTGTTACAGGTGGGAATGTATACGCTAAAGTTGAGTCGCGTAACCCAAGCTTTAGTATTAAATGCCGCATTGGTGCATCGATGATTTGGGAGGCTGAAAAATCAGGTCAACTTACCAAAGACAAAGAGCTCATCGAGCCTACTTCAGGTAACACAGGTATTGCACTGGCATTTGTTGCAGCCTCTCGTGGTTACAAGTTAACGCTTACGATGCCAAACACTATGAGCTTAGAACGTCGTAAACTATTAAAAGCACTTGGTGCAAACCTTGTACTTACAGATGGCGCTAAAGGTATGAACGGTGCGATCGCTAAGGCAAAGGAAATTCAAGCATCAGCCCCTGAAAAGTTTATTTTATTGCAACAATTCGAAAACCCTGCAAACCCTAAAATTCACTTTGAAACAACAGGCCCAGAAATCTTTAATGCATTAGATGGTAAAGTTGATTTCTTTGTGGCTGGTGTGGGTACTGGAGGTACAATTACTGGTGTCAGCCGTTATTTGAAACTTGAAAAAGGCCTTAATGTAAAATCAATCGCTGTTGAACCAACTAATTCGCCAGTGATCAGCCAAACACTCGCGGGTGAAGAAATTAAACCTGGGCCACATAAAATTCAAGGTATTGGCGCAGGCTTTATTCCTGGTAATTTAGATCTATCAATGATCGATGGTGTAGAGCAAGTGTCTAATGAAGAATGTATAGCAATGGCTCATGAGCTGATGAAAAAAGAAGGTATATTAGTTGGTATTTCATCTGGCGCTGCGGTTGTTGCGGCAAAACGCATTGCTGAGTTACCTGAAAATGCAGGTAAAAATGTCGTAGTAATTTTACCTAGTGCAACTGAACGTTATTTATCAAGCCCACTTTTTGCTGAAGAGTTTTCAGAGCAAGAGCTGGTTCAATAAGTTTAAATAGCTTTTGAAAAAGGATGCAAACTGCATCCTTTTTTATTATTTATTGCATTCACATCACTAATTCTTACCGTAAACTTTACATCTGTCGTATTTCGTCACACACTAAATCATCACTAATAAATCTATTTATCTAATGAAATCATTTATAACTCTTTGCACTGCTACATTTTTACTGCTGTTAAGCGGCTGTGGAAATGAAGATTCACCAAAAGGTGAAAAAAATACCCCAGGAAATAGCGCAGCACTATTTTTTGATACACTTTATAACGAACAGGATCTGAGCAAAGCCACTACCATGGCCACACCTAAAATGGCGCGGATCATGAACTCTTATGGCACCTCAAAACAATTTGCCCGCAATTTAGTCAACATGCAATACGATGATGTAGTAATTGAAGTTGATATGACTAATATGAGTTTAAGAGAACAGTATGGCGATACAGCCAATATCAACCTTATTTTCACAGGCCACTTCAATGGTAATAAAGTTGATGATATGCGCAGCGTAAAAATGGTGCGTAAAAAAGGCAATTGGTATGTTGATAAAATCAATGCCGATCCTTTTGCACGCTAACGCTTTATATTAAATATTTAAATAGCTTAACAAGCCTTGCTCGCAGCAAGGCTTGTTAGTTTTCGCTATTACAGTTCACCTGGCTGATAATTATCTACCGCAATAGCCTGTTTGCGTAGGTTATTTGCAGCATGTAGCTTTTCGCCTTGCTCATCAGTTATTAACTGTTTTTCAAGCGCACTGTCGATTGCAGTTGCTATATCAGCATTACGGTTAAGTGTGCCGTCACGTTGCCATTTCTTCAATCGTTTGAAGGCGGAGCTGGTATCATGCATCGCCATAAACGCATTCTCCATCACACCAGTACCCGCTTTATCATCCACATAACATAAATGAGTTAAGCGGTTTCTAAATACCCCAGGTTGGGTCATATGCTCACAAATTGTTTGTGCAAGTTCATCACTTGGGCGCTGATAATGATTACCAAGCGGAAATACAATACGTTTTAAAATGAAGTTAATAACTGGGTTTGAAAAGTTTTTGAAAAAACCGTCAAATGCTTGGCCAATTTCAAACAGTGACAATTCAACCGCATATTTTACGAACGGAAGATCAGCTTGTTGACGCCCCTCGTCTTCAAAACGTTTTAATACACAAGATGCTAAGTATAAGTGGCTTAAGACATCCCCTAAACGCGCTGAAATCATCTCTTTACGTTTAAGCTCACCACCAAGTACTAACATTGCCACATCAGTGCTAAAGGCAAGTCCTCGGCTCATACGCCCTAACTGCTTATAATATGAAGCAGTCTCACCGCAAACGGGCGATTTTGCAAAATAGCTTCGCGTTAATCCATGTATAAAAGCCATACTCGCATTAGTAGCGGCAAATAAAATATGCTGCAGTAATAATGAATCAAATTCTTTTAACGCAAGATCGTCATCTTCCATTGCTGCGGCTTCCATTTCTTTGAGTACAAATGGGTGGCAACGAGTTGCACCTTGACCGAAGATCATCAGATTACGGGTTAAAATATTCGCCCCTTCAACAGTAATTGATACTGGAATGCCCATATAACCGTGCGCTAAATAGTTATTTGGCCCCACTTGGATCCCCTTACCCGAATGAATGTCCATAGCATCATTCATTACCGTACGGCCCATCTCTGTCATATGATATTTGGCAATCGCAGTCACCACTGATGGGCTTAATTTTAAATCAATGGCTCCGGCAGTCATTAAGCGGCATGATTCAAGACTATAGGTTAGTCCACCAATGCGAGCCAGCGCCTCTTGCACGCCTTCAAACTGCCCGATAGAAACACCAAATTGTTGACGTACCATTGCATAGGCCGATGTCATACGGGCACATAAATGCCCTGTTGCACTGCTCAATGCTGGTAATGAAATACCGCGCCCGGCACTTAAGCACTCAACCAACATCCGCCAACCTCGTCCAGCCCCTTTTTGACCGCCAATGATCCAATCAAGAGGAATAAATACATCTTTACCGTAGGTTGTGCCATTCATAAACGCCATATTCAATGGATAATGGCGCTCACCCGTTTCCACACCAGGGTGATCTGTTGGGATCAGCGCACAGGTTATACCTAGCTCTTTATGTTTACCAAGTAATCCATCGGGATCATACATTTTAAAAGCAAGTCCAAGAACCGTTGCTACGGGTGCAAGCGTAATGTAGCGTTTTGACCAATTTAATCGTAAGCCTACAACTTCTTGGCCTTCAAACTCACCCTTACACACTACGCCAGAGTCAGGAATACTGCCAGCATCAGAGCCTGCTTCAGGGCCTGTTAGAGCAAAACACGGCACATCATCCCCTTTCGCAAGTGAAGGTAACCAGCGCTCTTGCTGCTCTTTTGTACCATAATGTAATAGTAATTCACCAGGGCCTAAACTGTTGGGCACCATCACGGTGACTGCAGCTGTTAAGCTTTTAGTGGCGATTTTAGCTACGATGGTTGAGTTTGCAATTGCTGAAAACTGGCGTCCGCCAAATTTCTCGGGAATGATCAGCGCAAAGAAACCTTGGGTCTTTAGGTAATCCCATACTTCTTTTGGCAAGTCTTTATCTTTTTGCACAATATGATAGTCATCAAGCATTGCCAACAGTGTGTCCACTTCATTGTCTAAAAATATTCGCTCTTTTTCGCTCAACTCTGGCTTTGGGTAGCTGTGAAGTAGTTGCCAATCAGGATTGCCACTAAATAGTTCTCCATCCCACCACACGTCGCCCGCTTCCATCGCTTCACGCTCAGTTTGCGAAAGCGGCGGTAATACCTTTTTAAACATTTTAAATGTCGGGCGACTGACGAGATTTAAGCGGATATCTTTAACCGCAAAAATAACTATCACCAACACCAGTAACAAAATAAACACTGACATGGAAACTATCCTTATTAATTAATAAAACAGATTGACTTAATTATGACCGATCCTTTAATAAATACAATGCCACTGTAAACTCGCATTGCCTGAGCTAAAGAGTCGGTTATTGATAAACTTTGCCTAACACATAGACGCTGCTATCATCCTACCCGATAAATAACAAATATAAGGGTTAACATGACTACTCCACATTTTAAGCTCAGTTTGAGCGCAATAATGGTTGCCAGCACATTAGCATTAAGCGGCTGTAACCAAGAAGCCACTAACACAGTAACTCAAGCTGCAAGCCCTGCGCCGGTAACTGCAAAAGACGCGCAAGCCTTTTTAGATACGACAGAGCAAGAGCTCAGTGCTTTATATCTAGAATCAAGTCGCGCGGAATGGATATACGCTAACTTTATAACGCATGATACATCAGCCCTATCAGCTGAAGTAAATCGTAAAATGACCGAAGCGGTGGTTCGCCTTGCTAACGAAGCTGCACAGTTTGACTCTCTCGAACTTGATTATGACGCACGTCGTAAACTCGACAAATTAAAATTGGCACTGACTTTACCTGCCCCACAAGATGCAGAAAAAACAGCAAAACTATCACAGCTTGTGGCTGAACTTGGCGGTATATATGGTAAAGGTAAATATTGTAAAGACGATGGCAGCTGTTTAAGCCTAGGTGATATGACTGCAACAATGGCCACCAGCCGTGATTACAACGAACTGCTTGATTTATGGCAAGGTTGGCGCCAGGTATCAAAACCAATGCGTCCACTGTATGAACAACAAGTTGTATTAACCAATGAAGGCGCTAAAGAGCTTGGTTATGCAGACACTGGTGCAATGTGGCGTAGTAAGTATGATATGCCAGCAGATGATTTTGCCAAAGAACTTGATCGTATTTGGGGGCAAGTAAAACCATTATATGATTCGCTGCATTGTCATGTTCGTGCCAAGTTAGGTGAAAAATACGGTGAAGACAAAGTACCTCAAGACCAACCTATCCCAGCGCATTTATTAGGTAATATGTGGGCGCAATCGTGGGGCAACATTTACGATGTAGTCGCACCTGAAAATGCCGATCCTGGTTATGATGTAACCGCATTATTAGCCGAGCATAACTACGATGAACTTAAAATGGTACGCGGCGCTGAAAAATTTTTCACCTCAATGGGATTTGCACCTTTACCTGACACCTTTTACCAACGTTCGTTATTCACTAAACCTGCCGATCGTGATGTACAGTGCCATGCTTCAGCGTGGAATATAGATAGTAAAGACGACTTACGCATTAAAATGTGTATTCAGCGTACTGGTGAAGAATTCTCAGTTATTCACCATGAGTTAGGTCACAACTTCTACCAACGCGCTTACAATACCCAACCGCTTTATTATCAAGAAAGTGCTAACGACGGTTTCCACGAAGCCATTGGCGATACCATTGCGCTTTCGGTAACACCTGGTTACTTAAAAGAAATTGGTTTATTAGAGCAAGTGCCTGATGAATCGAAAGACATTGGCTTATTAATGAAGATGGCGCTGGATAAAGTTGCCTTTATTCCATTTGGTTTACTTGTGGACCAATGGCGTTGGCAAGTATTTTCAGGTGCAGTAACCCCTGAAAACTACAATAAGGCATGGTGGGAATTACGTGAAAAGTACCAAGGTGTAAAAGCACCTATCGCACGAAGCGAAGCTGACTTTGATCCAGGTGCAAAATATCATGTGCCAGGTAATACACCTTATACACGTTACTTCTTAGCGCATATTTTACAGTTTGATTTCCACCGTAGTTTATGTGAAATAGCAGGTAACAAAGAAGCCATTCATCGCTGCTCAGTATACAACTCTAAAGAAGCAGGTGAAAAACTCAATGCTATGCTAGAAATGGGTTCAAGCCGCCCTTGGCAAGAAGCATTAGCCACCGTAACAGGTAAACCTGAAATGGATGCAACAGCCCTACTTGATTACTTTGCGCCACTGCAAAAATATCTTGATGAGCAAAATAAAGGCCGTCAATGTGGTTGGTAAGTTAACTAGTTAAATAGCAAAATGCAAAAGCCCGCTCAATTGAGCGGGCTTTTTTAGTATTGCAGTACTAAATTTACAGTTTGATTAGAACTGTAAGCTTACATTTGCAAAGTAAGCGTCATAACCAGAATCATCCCAGTTATTACCGTAACCCGCTTTTAAGCCAACATTTTTGTTGAAGAAATGTTGAGCACCAAAAGTGTAATCATCGTTTTTATTAAATGTAACAAACGCTGATGTCGCTTTAGTGAAGTAGTAATTAGAACCTAATTCCCATGAACTACCACTGTCGTCAGTATCTGAAATAGTACCTTCAACTGTTAGGTAGTTACCTTGCTTAAGGTCCATGAAATATTTTGCATTCACTGCACGGTAATCAAACTCATCGTCTGATGTTAAAGTGAAGCCGATGTAATCTGTGCTGTTTAATTGGTGGTTATATGCTAAATCGAACATAAACACATTATCAGCATCTTCAACATCAATAAACGTTGCTTTTAATAATAAATTTGGATTAAAAAAGTAACCTGCTGATACATTAAATACGTCTTTGCTTGAAACAGAATCAACATCAAGGTTGCTATATTGAGCACCTACCACAAAATTTTCAACAAAGTACTCACCACCAATAGTCGCTACATCGCTAAAGTCATTATCAATGTATGAACCATATACGTTGGTTTGCTTGTTAATATACTCAAATTGATCGTAAGGACCTAATGTTGCTTTTGGTGAGAAGTAATATTTTGAATCAACACTAACTGTGTCGTTGCCATCGGTATCCATATATCCTAAATGGCTGATTGACTGATAGTTATCCGCAGCAGTCGCGGCACTAGAAAGAAGAATACTCGAAATAATAACTGCTAATTTTTTCATAAAAAGATTTCCCTATTTTACATTGTTTTATTGCTACAAGGTTTAACGTTTAACCGGTTGGTTAAGACGGGGCACATCCTAACGCGAGTAAACTGAATTGAAACTTAACTAAGTGCTTGTATTTTATTATAAAAATGTAAGTGGATGTAAGGAAGTGTAAAAAAAAGGTAGCGAATAGGAATGTTAATCGCTACCGTTTTAAAAGCTCAATTATGATCAAAGCGCGTACTGGCTGATTATCCGGTACACATCATTGATATTATCACCCGATTTAAAGTCTTTGCTGATCGGTGTTGGATCAGAGCCAACCCAAATTTTTAATTCAGCATCTAAATCAAAATGACCTGCACTTTCTTTACTAAACTTAGTTATTTTTGAATAAGCAATACTGATCATCTCTATTTTTGAGCCAGTGACCCCCTGCTTATCCAACAAAATTAAACGTTTGTTAGTAAAAATAAACATGTCACGTACCACTTTATAGGCCTTTTCAACTTGTTCACCTTCAATCAGTGTATTTGCCAATACTTTTTCTAAATCATTGTCATCAATTTCACTGGCATTACCCATTAAACCACTTAATAAACCCATTATATTTGCTCCTGTTTAAATATTTGATTTTCTAATGTATGGCCGTTTACCAATTGGCGATACCGCCAACCTTGCTGATAACAATGTTGCAGTATGGTGATATCAAATGGTGTCGCCGTTTTTTGGTACTCGATAACATATTCTTTAGCTTGGCTCATATACACTTTAGACACTTCTGCTAAAGCTTGTATTTTCTCTTCAACATCCGGGTAATGCTCGCTCAATAACAATGTAATAAATCCAGACTCTAGTTCGCTATTATCACTGTGCGTTGGATGCTCTGTGAGCTTACCTTTATCAAGGTGCAGTACATGTGAACATAAGCGTTCTAGTTCAGTTAAATCATGCGAACTTAAAATAAAGGTAGCCTCACTGCTAAGATTCGCAACCACTTCGCGTACTTCGCGAGCATGAATAGGATCAAGCCCAGCGGTTGCTTCATCCAGCATGACTATTTGTGGTTTCCCGATCAGCGCTTGACCTATGGTGACACGTTTACGCATTCCATGTGATAAATCATCAGAACGCTGTTTAGCAACGTCAGCTAGTCCGACTAACTCAAGTACGCGGATCGCTTCTGCTTGGCTTTGCTTATTTGACAGCCCTTGTAGCTGGCCATAAAACGCCAGTTGGTGAGCGATACTAAAGCGCGGATCAAGTTGAGCATCTTGCGGTAACGCACTGAGCTTGCCAAACAATTCACTACTGCCTGGATTATGTCCAATAATATTGAGCGTGCCTTTTGTTGGTAAAATATAACCGCATAACAAACTAAACAAGGTGGTTTTGCCTGCACCATTTGGCCCAACCAGTGCTACTGGCGCGCCTTGCTGTATCTCAAAACTTACCTGATCAAGGGCCAATTTATTACCATACTGCTTAGTTAAACCCTTCGCGTGTATTAGTGTGCTCATAGAGAACTCCTTGCAAAAATACGCTGAGCAATCGCTAGCATCACGGTAGTTTGTATTAACGCAATGCCAATGCTATTAAATATTCCTGCGTTTTGTCCTGCCATTTGATCAAGTTGTACGCCAGGGAAAACATAATCAAGCATTGCCAAAACGGGTATTTGCCAGCTTAAAATACTGACCACAATATTCCCGCCAGCAAAAAATAATACGGCAAGCACCACAGTTAAACGCGCTGAGCGTGCAAAAGTATTTAACAACGTCATTAGTGCTATAAAGGGCAAAACAGCAATTAATAAATAACAGAACAAAACAAAGCTGCGACTTATGCCACTGACTAATAATGCTGGATCTCTAAATACCATAACTGCAACTGAAGCTACCAAGGTAACAAGTATTAATGCTGCTAAAATAAATACCTGTCCTAAAAAGCGGCCAAATAACATTTCATTTCGGGTAGCTCTAAGAGATAAAAAGCGTAGTGTTCCTCGTTGTTTATCACCAACAAGTTGGTCGCTACATAAAAACAAGCAGAAACTAGGAAAGCTATACAATGCAATTAACCAATACATTGCTAATTCAGCTTCAGGCCAATCGAGTAATTTACTCAGTCCAATAGCACCAAATACTTGTTGTGCTAAATCGGCTATTTGGGGCGAACTAATTAAGCTGACCGCTTGACCTATCGGATAGCGTAAAATCAATAACCAACAAATCGAAAATGCGGCAACAGCAAGTAAGCCGCGCTTGGTTAAAAATAATCTCACTAGTTCAAACTGGGCAATCTTTAATAATCGCTGAGGGTGGAGTTGCGTCACAGATATTCCTTATTAATCTATATACAGCTTACACTAAGGGCAAACGTGTTGAATTACTAGCAAAAAAAAGCCCGTATTAATACGAGCTTTGTAACAAATAATGTAGTCTTATTGATCCGCAAGCTACAAATTCTGCTGGTATATGTCGAGTGCTTGGCTTAAATCAGCAATCAAATCGTCCACATCTTCAAGGCCTATATGTAAGCGGATCACTGGTCCTTGCGTCCAACCAGTTGCTGAGCGTAAACCTTTCATAGTTAAGTTGGCAGTCACTAAACTCTCGAAGCCGCCCCACGAGAAGCCCATTTTAAAATGCTCTAAACTATCTAAAAAAGCATCAATCGCGCTTTGGTTACCTTGTTTCATAACAAAAGAAAACAAGCCATTACTACCATCAAAATCACGCTTAAAAAACTCATGACCCGGACACGTTGCAAATGCCGGGTGACGAATATGGTCAACCAATGGATGCTGCTCTAACCAAGTAGCGACTTCGATCGCGGCTTTTTCATGCTGATTTAAACGTACCGCCATAGTGCGCAGGCCTCTTAACGCTAAATAGGCGTCATCAGCCGACGTACATTGACCAAGTAAATATGAATTTTCTCGTAGTGTCGGCCAGTATTTTTTATTGGCCACTGCCACACCCATCATCACGTCCGAATGACCCACAATGTATTTAGTTGCCGCTTGAATACTAATATCCACCCCGTGTTCAAGTGGGCGATAATGCAAGCCATTACCATAGGTGTTATCAAGCATGGTCATTACCTCATGCTCATTGGCAACTGCAACCATGGCTGGTACATCTTGAATTTCCATGGTGATAGAACCTGGCGACTCTAAAAACAGCACTTTGGTGTTGTCTTTGATCAGCGCTTTAATATCTGCTCCAATTGTTGGAGGATAATAAGTCGTCTCAACGCCAAAGCCAGCTAAAATTTTATCGCAAAAATCACGCGTTGGTTCATAAGCATTATCTACCATTAAGATATGATCGCCCGCTTTCAAAAAAGCCAATAGTGTGCTGCTAATGGCCGCTGCACCACATGGATAAAGCGCACATCCCTCACCACCTTCAAGCTCAGTGATCGCCTCTTGTAATGCAAAATGTGTAGTAGTACCACGACGACCATAAAAAAGTGTTTTATCGCCACGTTTTTTTGCCGCTTCTTTAAGCTCTGCCACTGAATCAAAAACAACTGTCGATGCACGTTGCACTACGGGGTTAACCACCCCATGAGTATATGCTTTTTTACGTCCGGTACTTACTAACAGCGTACTTTTATTGCTTTTTGTCGTCATCATTAATCCTTAAAATATTTCGTTAGAACATACTCTGCACTATGCTTAATCTTGCAAATTACACCAATAGTCGATTAAATAGCGCGAGATAGAATCAGCTCTTGGTAGCTTTAAATGCTCCCCCTCTTCGTGCCAATTGCCAAATTGAGCAAGCTCTTCACGGCTAAACCACCGCGCATCGTCTAGTTCGTCTTTATCAACCTGGATATCTTCCGTAACAGCTTCAGCGATAAAGCCCAGCATAATCGATGATGGAAATGGCCACGGCTGCGAGGCAATATACTTAACATTTTCAACCACAATGCCCGCTTCTTCCATCACTTCACGCGCCACCGCTTGCTCTAAGCTTTCGCCCGGATCAACAAAACCAGCTAAAGACGAATACATACCTGCTGCCCACACAGCTTGGCGACCAAGTAAACAGCGTTCAACACCATCAGCAAATGTACGCGTTACCACCATGATCACGGCCGGATCAGTTCGCGGAAACGTTTGGTGTTTACACCCATCATTACTACATAAACGTGAATGACCCGCTTCAACCAGCTCATTTTCGCTGCCACAACGTCCACAAAAACGATGAGTTGCATGCCAGTAACACAAACCTCGTGCCAGTGCAGCCATTGAGCCTTGCGCGATTTCCACTTGCACCCCAAAGCGACGAATATCGACAAACTCAGCGTCACCTATCAGCTGGCTTAAGGCGGCTTCGTCTAGCTTGCTTACATCAAGTGCGAAATGACTGGTTTGCTGCTCATCTAAACCTAAAAATATCGCTTCGTTTAGTGCTAAGTGACTCACATCACTAAAGCTTAAAAAAGTCACAGCAATATTATTTATATCAAATAAAGTGTGATTGTTATTCACCAATAACCAACGGCTTTGCTCATTTATTTGTGCTGCCACCCATTGTTGCTCTTTACGTAGGTTTGATGCGCGGTTTAAAGGCATCTGGCTGTAATTTAGCATGCTTATCCTTGTTACTATTTAGATGGCTAAAACTACCATAAGCTTACACGAAACCCAATTTATTACTGACGTTGAAACAGCCAAAAAAAAAAGCCCTGAAGGGCTTTTTAAACACACAATAAATTCTGTCGTAATTACAATGTAGCTAAATGAGCCTGTAACTTTTGATTTTCAGCTTCGATATGCTGATAAAACTCTAAATCTTCAAGTTTGCTTGCTGCTGCTTTATCAATAACAATCACAGCATCTTTATGTAACTGAAGCGCAGAGGCTGGACATTTAGCCATTAACGGGCCTTCAATCATAGCATGCACTGCATCAGCCTTATTTTCACCCGTAGCAAGTAAAACAACTTTTTTCGCCTCCAAGATCGTACCAATTCCCATCGTAATTGATAACTGTGGCTGATATTCATCAGCAGCAAAAAAACGGGCATTATCATCAACGGTTGCTTTAGTCAGGGTTTTTACACGAGTACGTGAACGCAGACCTGATGAAGGCTCATTAAAGCCGATGTGACCATTACGTCCGATGCCTAATAACTGTACATCAACACCGCCTGCTGCAACTATTTTGTCTTCGTATTCTTTGCATGCTGTAATTGGGTTTAGGGCATCCCCTGGCGGTACAAAGGTATTATCTTTGTTTATATCAATATGGCTAAACAATTGCTCATTCATAAAGTGGCGGTAACTTTGTGGATGATCGCCCGTTAAACCTAAGTATTCATCTAAATTAAACGTTGTTGCTTGTGAAAATGAAATCTCACCCGCTTTATTTTTAGCGATTAATTCTTGATATAACGCAACTGGCGTAGAGCCCGTTGCTAAACCGAGCACTGACGTTGGTTTTTTTTGTAATTGTGTTGCGAAAATATTTGCGCCATATGCTGCTACGGCTGCTGCATCATTTAAAATTACTATTTGCATATTAATTTGCTCAGTTATTAAATTAGTTGATGAAAAAATGGCATCTAAGTCCCAACCCCATGTGCAATCGGATTGGGCCTTAGATCAAACCAAACAGGGATACACTATTTGGCCAACACCATTATGACAACGCTGTCATTGTTGCCATTCAATTTTAGTTTGTAAAGTAAAAGTGAATAAAAATTTACCTTTTTTACTGTGCTGTACATTAGCCAGCTAAACACTGACAAATATTTTGCGCTTATACATCCAATGTAATAAAAGCATTTGCACCAGCAAAAGCGCAACCACGCCAATCAGTGGCTGCCAATCGGTAGCTGCAGCTGCAATAAAGCCACCAAACACGCTATGGCTTATAAACTCCCAATTCACTAAGCTTGATGCCAAATAAATAATGATTGAGTTAGCGCCAATAATCACAAACGGATAAGCTAATTTTTGGCCATTGAGAATATCAATCACTGCATAAAACACAGCCAGTAATATTGCGCTCCACCCGACTGTGACTAAAACAAATGAACTGGTCCATAATTCTTTATTAACTGGAAACTGTAAATCCCAAAGCCAACCTAAGCAAACACTCACAACACCTGCAACAAATAATATGCCTGCTGTTTGCCATTCGCCAATCTTACTTGCTCTGGCGATTAGTTGTCCTGCAAATACCCCAAACATGGCATTCACAATAGCTGGTAGACTCGATAACACGCCCTCGGGGTCGACGGCTCTATTTTGATAACTAATACCGGGTAAAAAATGCGAATCAAACCATGCATTCCAACTCCCCTGTGCACTTAAATCACCAGCGTTACCTCCTGGTACAGGAATAAAACACATCAAGATCCAATACCCTAGCAGGAGAGCGATTGCTGTAAAGAGCTGTGTGCGAATACTGGTATGCCACACTAGCATTGCACAGAAAAACCATGCAATCGCTATTCGACCAAGTACACTCGCATAGCGTATTTCATCGAAGGCAAGCGGAATACCTGTGCCCCAACCATGGTTATACATCCCCCCTAACCCGCACAATAGCAATAACCGCTTTAACGCTTTAGCATAAAAAACTTTTCGCTCTTGCCATGGCAGATGATCGATGCGTTTTGGTGCTAAGCCCATCGCCACACCTGATAAAAAGATAAATAACGGAAAAATCAAATCGTAAAATGTAAATCCATGCCATGCACTGTGTAGCGTATGCGCTTCAAATACCTGCCAACCAGTCCAACCGGTTAAAACAAATAAAGCGGCAAAAATAGATTGCCCACCTAAAATCCAAAACATATCCATGCCACGTAAAGCATCAAGAGATGCTAAGCGCTTTTTACTCGGCTTTGTGTCTGTATGTGCTGTTGTCATTATTTTTACTCTTAAATAAAAAGCCCCGCGATACAACTGCGGGGTCTTTACAGGGAAACGTTACACTGCATTACCTGCAATATAAGTTGCTTTTACAAACTGATGTTCATCGAGCACCACAAAGTCTGCATCAAAGCCATCAAGTAAACGTCCCTTTTTCTTGAGGTTTAAATATTCTGCTGGATACAGTGCAGCCATGCGTAAACTTTCACTGAGGCTTACATCCAATGTATTAATGGTATTACGCACTGCACTGGCCATGTCTAATACACTGCCTGCTAATTCGCCCGTACTTGAGTTTAATCTATCCCCAGTACGAATTACTTTGCGCCCGTCAAAAAAATCAAATTCCATATCATCGGTACCCACTGGTGGCATTGCGTCAGTGACTAACATAATTTTGCCGCGCTGTTTGGTGCGAATAGCTAATTGTGCAGACAATGGATGTACATGATGCCCATCAACAATTAAGCCACACCAGCTGTTATCATGCCAAAGCGCAGCGCCAACCACGCCTGGTTCACGCGATGTAAACGGCGACATCGCGTTATATAAATGTGTAAACCCATCGGCGCCAGCATTGAGTGCCGCCATTGTCGTTGTATAGTCAGCATTAGTGTGACCTAGTGATACTTTTACACCACACGCCACTAAGCGCTCAATATCAGCAATGCTGACATTTTCTGGCGCTAAGGTAACCATTTTGATACCTAAATCTTGACGCGCATAAATGGCAAATTCTTGTTCGCTAATTGGGCGAATAAACTGCTCACTGTGTGTGCCTTTTTTTGGAAAAGACAAATGCGGACCTTCAAAGTGAATACCTAATACACCCGCGACCCCTTCGCATATTGCTTTTGCTGTTGCATCAGCAGCTGCTTGCATGGTTTCAACTTTATCGGTGATAAGTGTTGGCATCAGTGCCGTTGTACCAAATTGACCATGCGCTTTTGCGATACGATCTAAGCAGTGTGTGCTTTGCTCAGCATTAAAAAATGCCCCGCCACCGCCATTAACTTGTACATCGATAAAGCCTGGCGCAACTAAACCATTTAGCTCAATAACACTGCCTGTGGTGGAAGTTTCAAGATGAAAAATGCCATTTTCAACGCTGAATAATGCATTATCTAGAAATTTTTCAGCCGTGAATAAACGTGTCGCGCGATAGAAGGTTTTCATTACAGTGCTACCTTTTGGTTTTGCTCTAATACTGATTGCTGTGCAAAATAAATTGCGCCCATTTCAGGCGGTTGCTTTGGTACTTCAACGAGTTTTGCAATTGCTGGGTCAAGCCATTGATTTAAAGGCTCTGCAAGACCACCGATCATAGATAAACGCGGAGGATTGTTCTCTAATAAACGATGCGCTAACTGACTCACGTATTGCGCTCCGTCTTTTACAATGGCTAAAGCGATTTGATCGCCTTGGTGTGCTGCATCAAATACATAGCGAGCAAGTTTTGCATAGCTACTTGACGGTTGTCCGGCCATTTGCTCTGCAATGCCCATTGCTGTGGTGACATTAAAATGCTCTTTAACCACTGGCGTCATTATCGTGTGAGGACCTAAACCATCTAGCTCCATTAACACCGCTTTAATTGCCTCTAAGCCCATCCATGCGCCACTGCCTTTATCGCCAAGTGCAAAACCATGACCGCCGTAATTCACCGACTGCCCTTTTACATATGAAAAACCACATGAGCCAGTACCCGTGATTATCACAGCACCATCACCGCCTTCATGAGCCCCGATACACGCCGTATGTAAGTCAGTAGTTAAAAACATTTGTTTAAATGGGTGCTCCCACTCTGTTATTTTTTCATATAAGTTCGGTAAATTAACACCCGCCAATCCTAAACCGGCATACACTTGATGAATAGACTCTAATGGCAAACCTGCATCGCGCATCGCCAATTGTGTAGATACCATTATTGACTCTAATGTGCGCTCCAACCCATGTAATGGATTCGCAGGGCCACCTAAACCTGTTCCTAATACCCCGTTTTGCGCAGAGTATATAGTTGCACGGCACTTAGTTCCGCCACCGTCGATACCAATATACAATTGGTCCTCATTCGCACTCTTAGCCATCATTTAACGACCTCTAACCTTCGTTTTATATTTGTATTAATCGCATGTTTTTTATTATCTTAATGCGATTCACCCGCAACCCATGTTGAATTAATGTTACACAAAAAATGACAGCGTTGTCATTAAGTTTTTTATAAAAAATCTCACATATCCCACATTTATCTCTAATTAATTGAATTAAATAAATAATTAATATCAATTAAATTAGTGTCGACTATCTTTTAACGTAATAATAAGGTTTAAAAATGACATTATTACCTAAAAAAACAACAAAAATGGTGATTTATAACACTATTTTCATAACTTAAATGGCCAAAAACATAAATAAAAATGCAGAATATGCATTCAGTTTACCAAAGAAAATAATTTAGTAAAGATTCACTGACGATATTGGAATATTTTTTCTAGTGGTAGATTAAAAACAATCGCTATCTTAAAAGCGACCTCCAGCGACGGTGAATACCTTGCCGCTTCAATTGCGGCAATTGTTTGACGCGTCACCCCAACGACTTCAGCTAATTGCTGCTGCGTCATTTCATTATGCTGAAACCGTAATGTACGGATCGTATTAGTAATCGCTAACTTTGCCATTCTAACCTCTATATAATAGCCAAGCTTCGGCCCCAGCGCCGATTATCTCGCTCACCAACGCTGCGATTACTAACTGGTGAACCGGACTAATTGCAAACCCAAAATGTGGGTCAATCAGCATTGCAAACACCGCGTTCACAACGCCTAATTGTAAAATAAGTAGTGCAACACTTTTTGCTTTTAAGGCAATAGCCTGTTCACGTTCATCTTTCGCTTGATCCGCATATTTAGTATTAAATATCGCTAAGATAATGTGCATCACAATAAGCATTACAACGGTTTGTATCGTAAGTGATATCAACAAGCCACTTGCTAATAACGGATCCATCTGAGCTTCTGGCGTCATTGATAATACTGACTGCAAGTAATTAAACAACACAACCATCGTTATGCACATCTCAAGTAACCGCGATTTTTGTGTATAACTCATATCCCCCCCTTATAAAAATAAATTTTATGTTAAGTATACTTAACATTAATGAATATAAGAGTGAGCTCGCACCATGTCAAATATTTTTAACATAATGTTATATTTTTAATACATTAGTTTCAAAGTAACAGGGAATCATCAATGCAAAAAAACTGTGCCGCACTTTGTTTTAATGCATCAGCCGTCAGTCTATCAGCGCCATAGACGTCACACGGTACATTATAATGATGCTGTAAATGACCCAGCAATAAGGCAAAATCCCCGTCGCCGGAGAGTAAAATAACTTTGTCGAGGTTTTTACCTTGTTCTAGCATGTCGATGGTGATGCCGACGTCCCAATCGCCTTTTGCGCTGCCATCTTTACGCTGAATAAATGGTTTTAGCTTTACCTCAAAACCAATCGCACGAAGAATATTTTGAAATTGAGATTGCTTTTCGTCCCCGCGATAAATTGCATATGCAATCGCGCAGTCTATATCATAGTCATCACTGATTTTTGCCCAAAAGGCATTGTAATCAAAGTTTTTTCGGTAGCTCTCTCGACAGGTGTAATAAATATTTTGGACATCGACAAAAATCCCCACTCTCGGCTTTTTCGCCGTTGTACTATGTATTTCTTGACTCATGCGTTATCCCTTTTAAATTAATCACACTACTGTAGCATACCCTGATTAATTTCAAGCCCTTGCATTTAGCTTACAAGTAACCTAAATTAGTTACATTGAAGCATGTAACCAAAATTGGTTACTTTTCTTTATGTAACTTAAATCAAGGACATTTATGATTGCGGTGATCAGCGGTGATGTGATCAAATCACAACATATTCCAAAGCACGACTACGATGCGATGCTCTACCAGCTCGACCAAAGTTTGCGAGCAATTACTCAACGCCATCTAGGACAAAGTATTATTTATCGAGGCGATGCTTTTCAGGTGCAAATAAATCAACCACCCCAAGTATGCCGTGTCGCAGTGCTACTTTACTTACATCTTAAAGCCACCGGCTATGAAATTCGCCAAAGCCTTGCCATTGGTGAAATAGATAATGCTAGAGCCGATATTAAAACAGCAACAGGCTCTGCATTTACATTATCGGGGCGCGGTCTTGACGAAATCCATAACCAACGCTTTACTCTTAGCAGTATTGATGAACTCAAAAATGATGGCTTAACCCTTAATCTAGCTTTTATTGACGTGCTCCTGAGCAAAATGACACACAAACAAGCGAATGCCTTATATGTCTATTTAACCGCAGAAAACAATCAACATAGTGAACTTGCTAAACAATTAAAAACCAGTCGTGAGAATGTGACCAAGTTACTTAATCTTGCACATTATCAGTTGATCGAGCGTTTTTTAGACTATGCAGAGCAGGCCATTGCTAATGCCGTGATAGGAGTAAAAAAATGAGTTTTATGTTGTTATTAGTTGCATTATTTATCGGTCATATTTTAGCTGATTTTTATTGGCAGCCAATGAGTTGGGTTAATAACCGTAATACACGTCACTTTCGTGCTAAAAAACTGTACTTGCATGTGCTAGTGCACGGTCTAACTACGGCAGCAATTGTCAGCTGGTGGGAGTTTAGTTTTGGCTGGCAAGAGCTCTCGCGTATCGGTATTGCCACAGCTATTGTTATCGTGACCCACTACTTAATTGATTTAGCAAAATCATATTCAAACAAAGGGGTTGTGCCATTTATCATTGATCAACTTGCTCATCTTGTCGTGATACTACTACTGACTGTGTGGTTGAGCGACAACAGTGAATTTATTACCAGCATTTGGCAATGGCTGATAACCCCCACTACATTATGGGTGCTATGTGGCTATTTACTGGTATTGAGTCCCAGTGCTGTGTTCATTCGTATGATGTTAGAGCGTCTCACTACCGGGTTTAGCTCCACAGGAAGTTTACCAGCAGCGGGGCAAAGTATTGGCATGCTTGAGCGAGTTTTAATGCTTACATTTATTTTGCTAGATCAGTTGGCTGGCGTTGGCTTTTTATTAGCAGCAAAATCGGTATTTCGCTTTGGCGACTTACGTGCCAGTAAAGATAAAAAACTCACCGAATATGTTATGCTCGGTACACTTTTAAGTGTCACCGTCACCTTATTTATTGGCTTAGCAGTTAATTATCTTAAAGCATTATAGAAATAAAAAGCATAAAAAAACGCGCCAGCTTAGGCGCGTTTTTATCAAAATATTATTACGTGTTACTCGCGCCATCATTACCAGAGCGACGACGTTGACCACTGCCACCAACAGATTGACGCTTAGCCCATGGGTTTTGTGTTTGCTCACCAGCGGCTTTAGCAGCAGGTTTTTTGCCTGAGCCACCACGGCGTGGGCCGATGCCATTACCGCCGTTATTATTTGGCTTTTTGCTATCAGACTTAGGTTTAGAAAAAGGCTGACCCGCTTTTTTAGGCTTTTTAGGTTTGATAGGTCGTGCATCAAGCTCTCTTTCAGGCACTCCTTTTGTTGGCTCAAAACCAGCTTCTTTTGCACGTGGGATCAATTCACCGATAAAACGTTCAATACCGTATAAGTCATCAGCATCTTCCGGTGTTACAAATGAAATTGCGTCGCCAGATGCACCCGCACGGCCGGTACGACCAATACGATGCACATAATCTTCATACACATTAGGCAAATCATAGTTAACTACATGTGGCAGTTCAACAATGTCTAAACCACGGGCAACAATATCCGTTGCCACAAGTACGCGTACTTCGCCACTTTTAAAGCCTTCAAGCGCTTTAACACGCGCGCCTTGAGATTTATTACCATGAATTGCAGCGCCAACAATATCATCGCGCTCTAACTGCTTTACTAAACGGTTTGCACCATGTTTAGTGCGGCTAAATACCAACACTTGTTGCCAATCATTAGTACGAATTAAATGACTTAACAAGGCGGTTTTACGTGCTTTATCTACCGCATAAACGCATTGGGTAACACTTTTTGCCGTGGTATTTTTTGCAGCGACTGAAATTTCGACCGGATCATTAATAAGCCCTTTCGCAAGCGCTCTAATATCGTCTGAGAACGTCGCTGAGAACATCAAGTTTTGACGTTTAGCAGGTAACTTGCTGATGATACGTTTAATGTCATGAATAAAGCCCATATCAAGCATACGATCAGCTTCATCAAGCACCAACACTTCGAGGTTATCGAACTTCAAGGCATTTTGGTTATGCAAATCCATTAAACGACCCGGAGTGGCAACTAAAATATCTACACCTTTGCGTAAACGCATCATTTGCGGATTAATTTTAACACCACCGTACACAACAAAAGAACTGATATTAGAATGCTTAGCATACTCTTCAACATTCTCGCTTACTTGTAATGCCAGCTCACGGGTTGGAGTTAAAATTAAAGCACGAACTTGGTTAACCTTGGCTTTTTGGCCTGTTGATAAGCGCTCAATTAACGGTAAAGTGAAACCCGCTGTTTTACCTGTACCAGTTTGCGCTGCAGCCATAACATCCCGACCTTCAATGATCGCTGGAATGGCTTGAGCTTGAATTGGTGTTGGCGTTTCATAGCCCTTTTCTAAAACCGCATTAACTAAAGACTGTGATAAACCTAACCCATCAAAACTCATATTTTCTCTCAATAATTTTAAGGCCCAATCGGCCAATGGCGCATTATACCGATCGTACGCAATAATGCATGGTATATTCACGTTTGAAATAGCGTCAGCCAAATTTAACTAGCCACATCACACTATAACTCACTAAAAAAACACAACCTTAAAAAACAAAAAAGCGGCACTGTGGCCGCTGTTGAAAAGCTATCATCACTTGAGTGATGCTATTTAACACCTAACTCACGCAGACGCTCTTGTAAGTAACTGTCAGCAGTATAACGCGCTGATAACACCACATCTGGACGCGGGTGCAAAAATAACGGCAAAGAAATACGTGACTTAGATGACGCTTTGCCAGTAGGGTTAATAACACGGTGAATAGTCGACGGAAAATAACCACCTGACGCTTCTTGCAACATGTCGCCAATGTTAATAATTAAACTGCCAAAATCGCATGGCACATCTAACCAACCGCCATCTGTTTTTTGTACTTGCAAGCCTGGCTCATTTGAAGCAGGTAATACCGTTAATAAATTAATATCACCATGTGCAGCAGCACGAATAGCGCCAGGTTCTTCATCACCTGTCATCGGCGGGTAATGTAATATACGTAATAATGTTTGCTCTGAATCAGCAATCATATCTTTTAAATCGATTGAAAACTTAGCACGCACATCCGCTGGTGCTTCAGCTTGCACCCAGCTTAACAATGTCGCAGCAAATTCATTGGCTAAACGATAATATTCGCGAATATCTGCTTCTAACTGCGCTGGTACACGGCCTTTTGGATAAACATGAAAGTATTCTTTAATGTCTTTAACTGTAAAGCCTTTTGCAACTTCTGATACCGAAGGCGGAAAGTAGCCATCTTGAGTGTCTTTAGAGAATAAGAATTCATGTTTTTGTTCAGAATTAAAAAAATCCTGCCAATTTTTATAAATTGATTCAACAAGAGACTGTGGAATTGGGTGGTTTTTTAATACACCAAAGCCCGTATTTCTAAGAGACTCAACAAATTGAGCGGCCGCATCGCTCGCTTTATAATCAACGGTAGGTAATTGCATGTTCGTATCCAATGAATTAAGTTGTTAAAAGCCTTTGCTAATCATAGCAGTTGCTCCATTGTAGCGCTTCGCGAGCATAATAAAACGGGCAAAAAAACATAAGGACTTATGTCCTCTTTAGCTGGGTAAGCGTTTATTACTTGATGCAAATCAAAATGTTGCTATTGTGGATAAAACGCCAAAACAACTGTAATTATAAACGCACTTTAATGGTCTATTCTTCACTAACCTCTTTCATTAAGCAAAGGTAACATATGCGCCAAAAAATTTCGTTCAAAAGTGGTGATTTAACACTCGCCGGTCAGCTTGAAACACCCGCCAGTGATATTAAATTTTATGCCTTGTTTGCCCATTGTTTTACCTGTGGTAAAGATATAGCCGCAGCAAGTCGAATTAGCCGAGCACTCACTCAACAAGGTATTGCGGTATTACGCTTTGATTTTACTGGCCTTGGTAATAGCGACGGTGATTTTGCCAACAGTAATTTCTCATCAAATATCCAAGATTTAATTGCCGCGGCAGATCACTTACGTGAACACTTTAAAGCGCCACAATTATTAATCGGTCATAGTTTAGGGGGCGCAGCGGTACTAGCAGCTGCCGAACACATTGCTGAAGTACAAGCCATTACCACCATAGGCGCACCATCAGATGCGCAACATGTAGCGCATAACTTTGCCGCTCATCTTGATGAAATTAATAGCAAGGGCGAAGCCAAGGTAAATTTAGCAGGGCGAGAATTTACCATTAAAAAACAGTTTGTGGACGACATTGCCAATTACGACCACAGCCATATCAGTAAATTAAAACGTGCTTTATTAGTTATGCACTCCCCTATTGATGCCACAGTAAATATCTCTGAAGCTGAAAAGATTTACGCCGCTGCTAAACATCCAAAAAGCTTTATTAGTCTGGATAACGCCGACCACTTACTCACTAACAAAGACGATGCTGACTACGCAGCAGACGTTATAGCATCATGGGCAAAACGTTATGTGGATTTTGATAAAAACCAGTACAGTGCCAAACTTAGCAGCGGCAATGTATTAGTTGAAGAGAAAGATCATGTCTTTACTCAGCATGTAAGTACCAAGGATCATACTTGGCTGGCTGATGAACCACTAAGTGTTGGCGGTAATAATTTAGGCCCAGACCCTTATCACCACTTACTTGCTGGACTTGGTGCATGCACAGCGATGACTTTACGTATGTATGCAAGTCGTAAAAACTTGCCACTTGAACACGTAAAGGTAGAACTGGACCACAGCCGTGATTATCACGCCGATTGCGATAACTGCGAGCAAACCGACAAACTCGAAGCCATCACTCGTAAAATCACCCTGGTGGGCGATTTGAGTGACGCTCAGCGCCAGCGCCTATTAGAAATTGCCGACAAATGCCCTGTGCATAAAACCCTGCATAACAACCCACTGATTGTAAGTGAGTTGGTTGATTAACAACAAACTTCCCGCTTAGGCATTTGATTTATACACCTGAAATTTGGTGTTTTTATCATTTGCCTACCAACCACCTCCGCCACCTCCACCTCCTCCTCCGCCAGAAAAACCGCCACTACTGGAGAAGCCTGAACTCGACATAGAGGATGAAACACTTGAGTTTCCCAAAGCTGAATAACTCATTCCATCTACACAATTAAGAAATTCTGTCTGGTCAGAAAAACCACCTGAAAACCACATCGGTGTATATCTATAAGGATTGAGAGATTCTGAAATTTTCTTCTTTTTACGTCTTTTTTGTTTTCTAAATTGTCCTCTTTTAAACCTAAGAACATTATCAAATCGAGCACACCATTCATCATGCAAATCCAGCGAAATTGCATACGGTAAAAATTTCTCATATTCAGTTTCAGTGAGCAATAGATCGTCTTCAGGCAGTTTTTTAGCGGATATATATTTCCGTATTTGCATTGAACTTACCAGTAATGGCTTCCCGTATTGGGAGGGGCCGCGATTTAAAGATAATGCAGTTATACTAAGTAACAATAAAAAAGCCATCGAGATCGACAACAAGGGTACAAAACTACAAAGAAGCCACATCCAAGGAAGCCAAGTAATACATATAAGTAAGCACTTTTTTTCCCACTGTGGCTCAACATTCCCATCAGTGTCCTCAAAAATACTTTCGTAAATAGCCAACCATATAATGCACACGGGAGCAGTCATAAGAATAACAAGCGGCCCCCACAGAATATCAGTCCAATCTGAAACGCCAAATATCAATTGTAAGCTAACAAATACCGACGACAGAGCAACAGTAAAAAGTGTGTATTTAATATTCCACGTAAAAATACTTGTCGCTTTTAAGTCTTTGCTAATCGCACTAGAAAAAAGTTTAAAGAGTTCTCGATTTTTCTTTCTATTTTCACGGCTAACTTGGTAACTCCCACCCTGTTTAATAACCCAATCGAGAATACATTGTTCATTTTTTGGTAAAGGAGTGTTTGGTAGGTTTGTCTTAAGTGATAATGTTAATGTATGGGTATAAAATGAACCTTCTTTAATACCACTATCAGAGGGGAGGTATTCATATTTTATGCCTAGATAGCCTTTAATAGCTAAGTGAGTGCTGGCAGAAGTTAAATCTCTCATTGTACTATTTGAAAAAATTGCGTGGTTTAATATGTAATTAATTATTGCAGGGCTAATTTCACTGGGCACATCAGTAATATCTGGAGTATCGACATTTTCATCTGGATATATACCAACCTTACGCCAAGACCAATAAACAAAACCACCCACCGTACCCGAAAACGTGATAAGCAAAATCCACTCTAAAAAATCCAGTAAAAATATAAAATAAAATACCGAAGGTTGATCTATTATATCTTTAGGAAGCGCGAGAACAATTGTCATCCCCTCCCCTAAACCTAAGTCTTGCGTAGCAGTAAACCTAAATTGATTTTGTACTGGATTATCAACAATATAATTATCTTCTTTCTCTGTGTAAGAGCCGGTATAGGCTTTGTACTTTAGGACGCTGGTTTGTTCTGGTAGGTTAACTACAACCATTGACTTCTCTATTGAAGTTGCCCATTGATGAGGAATGGCATTAAAATATAACTCATCATAATTTTCAAAAAACCGAATTTCATCTGATAGTTGATAAGTAATAATAAAGCTAGCAGGCCCATAATCTAACTCTTTTTTAGGATCACCTACTTTTATGATTGCGTTGCCATTTGAAATGGTTGCTTGATAAGGTATTGATGTATTATTTAACTGAGCACTTAGCATCTTGAAGCCAGCTAAATATTCACCACCATAACGGCCCTCAAGTAATAATGGGATTCGTCTATAAATACCATGCTTGAATATATAACCACCGGCCGTTATATCAAACTGCTCAGTGACTATTAGATTGCCATTAGGTTTTACATCAATTGTTACATGTAATCCCGCTGTTGAATCAGCCTCCCTTACTTCTGCATAAGAAGGCATCAACATAATTAAAAGTAAAAAAATTATGCTTCCTTGCAAAAAATATTTCATTGTTAATTTGCTCCTTTTAAACAACACTTATCTCTTCATTAGATGCTTAATATAATAAAAACTCTTTTATATTTTTTTTCACTTCATTTATTAAATCAGCAGGCCCACCATCATACATATCATTATGGCGTGAGTTCTCTATCGAAATCTGCGTAACCGGATACTGTGCTAATTCATCTTCATTGAGTAATACCTGATTATCCGCAGGGTAATCACTGCCACGAAGCGTTAAAACCCGAATGTTTTTATTGCGAGGTAACAACATACGCCGATGATCAAGCGTAATAATTTGACTCACTTGCTTAGGATAAATCGCCGCGTAAAGCGCGGCTATATCACCGCCATTAGAATGGCCAAATAACGTTAACCGCGTAAAATCATACTCTGGGTAGCGAGGGCTCAACTCGGTCACTAAAAATTTAAGAGTGACCACACCACGATGCCAGTTTTCCATACGAGTGGCCATATAAGGTGGCGTGCGGTTGAGCGCAGGATCGCTGTCTAATTCATGGGCTACAGCAATGGTTAAATAGCCCTTAGCTGTAAATATATCAGCCGCAAACTGATAGTCAGTATGCGCAATACCATATCCGGCATTAATAAATACCACAGGGCATTTTGTTTGTTGGCTACAATGCTCGTTATATGCTGGTAATGAAATACTGATCGGGATCGCGCGGTCACGCGCTTTATCAACAATCATTTCGCTGTTTGTTGCGGAACTGGCGACGGCACTGACTATGAGAAAGAAGAAGCTCACAAGGTACTTAAAAGGTAGTGGCATTAATTTGCTCGACTTATTTTATTTAAATTATAAAGTACTTTAAGCTTTTGAATATTAATTGCAATAAAACGAGGTACCTAAAACAGCAGAAGAGTTTTAAAGAAAAAAATAATTATTATAAATTTATGCGATAATAGTCGTATTGTCCTAACGTCTATTTAGAAAAGAACCTATCCATGAAATCATACAACAGCATCGAACAGCGTATCGATATTTTACAAAGCAGAATTGAAGCGTATCAAGATGAAATCAAAACGCTAGAAACAGAGCCAAAAAATAATAACGAGCGTATTATTTTCAAATTTATCGAAACAGGCAGCACCGGCAAGACTAAAGATTTTGTGCGTGAATTAGGCATTAAATCACCACGCGATAGTTTGTATTCATCAGGTGATGTATCAAAACTCATCAAAGATGGCGCCAGTGATATTTCCCCTGCATTACTTGAAATTGCCCGCGCACTTGCCAGCGCACGAAATAAAAATGGCCCTGCCTGCTAATTAAGCATTAGATTAGCCGTGTCATAACGGCTAATCCACCAGCTCGATATCTAGTCCGCTGAGTAAGTTTAACGCTGCAAAGCGCTCAAACTTAGCCCGGCTAACATTATTATTTTTAATATCAATATTAAAATGCATCGCACCGACAAAGTTTACTTTACTCAAGTTTGTTTGCTGAAACAGGCTATCTCTAAAATCAGTGTTACTAAAATCACTGGTAGCTAAATTAGCCTGTCTAAAATCAACATCTTTGGCAAAACAGTCCGTCATGATCAAGCCTTTTAACTGTAACTCATAAAACGAGCTATGACTAAGTTGGCAATTTTTAAAACTCACCGATGAAGTAAGTGACAATTGTGGCCAATTTACCTGCGCCCATTGAATACTGTTGAGCTTACAATCAACAAAGCTGACTTCTTCTAACGAACTATAACCCCAATTTAAATCGCTTAAATTACAGTTAATAAATTCACACTCAATAAAACGACAATTACTAAATTGACTATGACTAAAATCACATTCAATAAACTGGCACTGTTCAAACTCAATGTCACTAAAGCGCTGCGCGCTGGCAAAACATTTTGAAAATTGCTGATCGAAATAATCGAACTCTTTAAACACTCGAATGCTTAACCTCTAAATCGTTTTTCAAAGCAAGAACTGCGATATAGATCAACCCAAAAATAGGAATAATCGCTAATAGCCCACCAATTACAGCAACAATAACCGGTGTTGTTGTTTTTCTTTTACCAAGGCGATAACTTATCCACGTAAAAAATGGGATGCATACTATAAATATCAAAGCCAAGAACTCACCAAGCAAAGTTGCACTAATACTCATTTACTATCCTTAATATATTTTTATTAAACCATTTTGATTACACCATAAAAAAACCCTTAAGCCTACACTTAAGGGTTTTAAATCAATAGTAAGATTAAGTGCTAATTAATCACTTATTCTGCTGATTTTTCAGCTTTTTCAACAACACTAATAGCAAGCTCTGTAAGCGAATCTGCATTTGCTTTACTTGGTGCGTTAGTTAACAAACACGACGCTTGGGTTGTTTTAGGAAAAGCAATCACGTCACGAATATTATCAGTACCACACAGTAGCATTGCTAAACGGTCTAAACCGAACGCTAAACCAGCATGTGGTGGCGTACCGTATTTTAACGCTTCAAGTAAGAAACCAAACTTGTCTTGCTGCTCTTGTGCATCAATACCTAGGATTCTAAACGCTGCTTCTTGCATATCTGTATTATGAATACGTACCGAACCACCACCTACTTCGTAGCCATTTAGTACCATATCGTATGCATCTGAAATAGCCGCTGCTGGGTTTGCTTCAAGTTCGCTTGCATTTACATCTTTTGGTGCTGTAAATGGGTGATGAACAGCATGCAATGTACCTTCGTCGTCTTCTTCAAACATTGGGAAGTCAACAACCCAAAGCGGAGCCCAGCTATTTAGATTAGTGATCTCTAAATCAAGGCCAATCTTAATACGTAGCGCGCCCATAGCTTCGTTTACTGTGTTGCGTTTATCAGCACCGAATAAAATGATGTCGCCAGTTTGTGCGTTAGTGCGTGCAAGAAGTTCGTTGATCACCTCTTCATTTAAGAACTTAGCGATTGGCGATTGCACGCCTTCAGCGCCTGCACCGCGGTCGTTTACTTTCATCCACGCAAGCCCTTTCGCGCCGTAAATGCCGATGAATTTAGTGTAGTCATCTAGTTGCTTACGCGAAAGTGATGCACCGCCTGGTACTGTTAATACCGCAACACGGCCTTTTTCATCATTGGCAGGACCAGAAAAAACTTTAAACTCGACGTCTTTTACTAAATCGGCAACGTCAATTAATGTCATTGGGTTACGTAAATCAGGCTTATCAGAACCATACAAGCTCATTGCCTCAGCGTAAGGCATGATTGGGAACTCGCCTAAATCCACGTCTAGCAATTGCTGCCACATTTCGCGGATCATTTTTTCTGTGATACCACGTACCTGAGCAGAGCTCATGAACGAGGTCTCTATATCGATTTGAGTAAACTCAGGCTGACGGTCAGCACGTAAATCTTCATCCCGGAAACATTTAACAATTTGGTAGTAACGGTCAAAACCCGACATCATCAACAATTGCTTGAACAACTGCGGAGACTGCGGTAATGCGTAAAAACTGCCTTTGTGAACACGGCTCGGTACTAAATAATCGCGCGCTCCTTCTGGGGTAGCTTTTGTAAGTACTGGCGTTTCGATATCTAAGAAATTATTTTCATCTAAGAAACGACGCACAAAGCTGCTAGCTTTAGCGCGTAGTTTAATACGGTCACTCATTTCTAAACGACGAAGGTCTAAGTAACGATATTTTAAGCGACGCTCTTCAGAGTTTACCTGATTAAAATCAAGTGGCAACGGCTCTGAACGGTTGATGATAGTAAGGCCTGTGCCTAAAATTTCAACTTCACCCGTTGCCATATCTTTGTTGATTTGGCTGTCAGGACGTGCGCGAACTACACCTTTTAATTGTACGCAAAATTCTTGACGTAATGTATTCGCGGTATCCATTAAGCCTTCAACTTCAGGATCGAATACAACTTGTACTAAACCTTCTCTATCGCGTAAATCGACAAAGATAAGTCCACCAAGGTCACGTCGTTTGTTGATCCAACCACATAGTTCAACTTCTTGATCTACGTGAGTTTTATTTAGCTGTCCGCAGTATATAGAGCGCATAGTTTTCCTGTCAGTGTAAAGACGAATAGCCGCTTCCCCTAAGAATTGCTGTTTTTGAGGGAGAATAAGCCACTATTTATAAATCATTTTAGGGGGAGCATTATACCCAAGTTACTTGAAAATGCGAGCTCGGCAGCAGCTACTATGCTTTCAATTTATAGATTTGGTATACTAGCCAAAACACACAATCAGTTAACCGTTTTATGTTGTATTTAGGGTGTCCGCAGTGGTCAAGTACCGCGTGGAAAGGCAATTTATTATCAAGTCACTGCAAAAATGCCGATATGTTGCACGAATACGCACAGGTGTTTAATTCAGTCGAAGGCAATACCAGCTTTTATGCCGATCCTAGTGTTGAATCATTAAATCGCTGGCGTGATGCTGTCGGCAATGACTTTAAATTTACTTTTAAATTCCATCGACGCTTTAGTCATGAATTACAGCTTACTCATATCGATGACGAACTCACTGAATGGTTTAATTTATTCGAGCCAATATTGTCTCATGTTGGGCAAATCATGTTGCAGCTACCAAGTAGTTTTAGCCCCAAACAACTGCCGTTATTAGCACAGTTTATTGCCAAGCTCCCGACAGGTTTAAACTACGGCGTTGAAGTTCGCCACCCCGAATTTTTTAAGAAAGGCGCAGCCGAAATTGCCTTTAATCAGCTATTAATAGCAAACAATGTCAACCGTATCTCAATGGACACCCGCGCATTATTTGCAGTTAAGCCGAACACTGAAGCACTCATCGATGCCCAACAAAAAAAGCCCCATTTACCCGTGCATGCCATTGCAACAGGCAATCAACCTATGGCCCGCTTTGTGATTGCCGATTTAGATCATGACTATAAAAGCTATTACCAACCGTGGCTTAAAAAAGTAAAACAATGGCTTGATGAGGGTAAGCACCCGTATGTATTTTTTCATACTGCAGATAACCGCCAAGCACCATTATTAGCACGCGAGTTTTGCCAAGATTTAGGTTACCAGCACCCCGTGCTAAACCCTTTCACTGGTGAAAAAGAAGCCAGTCAAGCCAGCCTTTTTTGACTCGCGTTGAAAATTAATTAACTACAAAGAAGTATTGAATGAGTGATTTTAAACGCTATTTTAGCGGCTATCCAGAGCAAATTGTAACGCAAGTAATGCAGCTTATTGAAAATGATAAACACGGCGCGTATTTAACTAAAAAATACCCAAGCTCCCATAATATTACCAGTGACAAGTCGTTATACGCATACGCCACTGAGCTTAAAAAGCGCTATTTAAAAAATGCGCCACCGTTTGGCCGCGCCGCGTTTAAAAAACAAGGCGATATGGTCACTAACGCGCTAGGTACTCATACGTATCGTATGCAAGGTAAAACCCGCAAGCACGATTTAGCCATCAACAGTGATTTACTGCGTGCACCAGAGGAATTACTCAAAGCTTTAGTAGTACACGAGCTCGCCCACTTTAAGGAAAAAGACCACAACAAAAGCTTTTACGCCCTGTGCTGCCACATGGAGCCAAGCTACCATCAACTCGAATTAGATTTACGGATTTTTTGTGTACTAGTAGCTGAAGGTAAAAACCCTTACACATAAAAATAACTGAATCAAAAAGTACATAGCCGTACAGTTAAGATATAAATACTATGCAAGATGAGTACGGGAGATTTCTTCATTTACCCAATGTAGTAATTGCTTTATCGCTTTTGAAAGTACCTGATTTTGCCTCACTATATAACCTAAACTGGTAGTTGGAAATTGCGGTAATGCGGTCACTGTAGTAGTTAGATTTGCTTTACTGCGCAGGGAAAACTCTGGCACGATGGCAACGCCAAACCCCGCTTCAGCCCAATCAATTTGCGCATCGACACTGCCCACTTCCATCACCCGGTAATTTGGTAAGTTTAAAGATGGCAAGGCACTATCGAGCAAGTCTCGGGTTCGCGTATCATGGCCGAGTAAGATTAATGTTGGCGGCTCAGTCAATGTAACATTGTTATCGTTTTTGGCCTGCTGCCATAACTTTAAATGATTACCTAATGCACACCATTTTATCTGCTGTAATTGCGTAAAATGCAGCGGCTCACTTTCTTTTTGGGCAATCACAAACCCTAAATCAGCTTCAGCACTTTTAACCAATGCTGACGCTTGCGAAGACGTTGTATTGAGCAAAGTAAAGTCAATGCCAGGAAACTGGCGCTTAAAAAGCTGAAAAGGCTCAATCAACAATAAACGAGAAATTATATCACTGGCGGCAATTGTCAGTGTGCCTTGGCTGAGATCATTAATCGCATTTAAGTCAGATTGGCAAACCTGTAATTCCCATAAGGTTTTTTGTCCAGACTCTAATAGCCGTAAACCTGCTTGGGTCAAACTAAAAGGATTACGTTCTATCAGTTTAACCCGTGTCGTTTTTTCTAACTGCTTAATATGCAAGCTAACATTTGGCTGTGTCATATGCAGCGCATTGGCTGTTTTACCAAAGTGCTTTAACTCAGCCAATGTGACAAAAGTTTTTAACCAGTGAATATCTAGCATCTTTATGACCTTAATGGCGTGAAATCGATATGAAATTCTTATCAAGATAATAATTATAATTAATTTCTCTTATTTTAATAGAGCGCATACCATATTCGTTCAATCAATTTGGAGATTAAACTATGCCGTCAATTGTTGTTGTAGGTGCAAACTGGGGTGATGAAGGCAAAGGCCGTATCGTCGATTTTCTAGCTGAGAACGCATCTGCGAGCATTCGCTTTCAAGGTGGTAATAACGCCGGACATACCGTTGTGAATGACTTTGGTACGTTTAAACTACACCAATTACCAAGCGGTATTTTTAATCCTGATTGTATTGCAGTACTAGGCCCAGGCATGGTGATAAGCCCTGGCGCATTAAGCGAAGAAATAGCCGAAGTTAACGCCGCCGGTGTTGATGTAAAATTATGTATTTCTGATCGTGCAACGTTATGCTTACCATTACACGCCCTTGAAGATACCCTCGAAGAAGTGCGCTTAGGCGATGCTGCTTACGGCTCTACTCGTCAAGGAATTGCACCTGCATACGGCGACCGAGTAATGAAAAAAGGCATTTTAGTTGGCTGGTTAAATCAGCCAGACGTTTTATTAGAGCGTATTCAATTTATGCTGGATTGGAAAATGCCACAGCTAAAAGCCCTTTACCCAAGCTGTGATTTTTCACAAACAGCTGAACAAATGACTGAGTGGTTATTAGCTGTCAGCGCTCCTTGGCGTGAATTTATTTGTAATGTAACAGAGCCTTTAAAAGCACTGCAAAAGCAAGATGCCAACTTATTGTTTGAAGCGCAACTAGGCGCAGGCCGCGATTTAGTTTACGGCGAATACCCGTATACTACATCATCAAACGTGACTGCTGCCTATGCAGGAATTGGCAGCGGGCTGCCAGCTTTGCGCCCTGAGCGTGTTATCGCTGTGGCTAAATCATTTAGCTCATCTGTTGGTACAGGTACACTCGTTACCGCCATGGCAGAGCAAGACAATTTTCGTGAAAGCGCGAACGAATATGGCGCAGTGACTGGCCGCCCACGTGATATGGGTTATTTTGATGCAGTTGCCACCCGTAACGGTGTTGAATTACAAGCAGCCACTGAAATCGCTTTAACCAAAATTGATTGCCTATCTGGCATGAAAGATTTAAAAATCTGCGTTGGTTATGCAGGCGATCACAGCGAAAACCCTATTTGGCCACAAACAGCGGCTTTAACGCCAATCTATGAAAGCATGCCAGCGTGGGATGAAGATATTACCGGTTGTCGTACCTTCGACAGTCTGCCTGCTGCAGCGCAGCATTATGTAGAACGCATCGAAGCACTGATGGGAGTACCTGTAAGTATGGTGTCTGTAGGCCCTGAGCGTGAGCAAATGATTATCCGCTAAACACTCAATTGCTATAACCCAAGTGGTTTTATAAACCACTTGGGTTATACGCTAGGCAATTGCAGATTTTCATCCACTATCTGAACAAAAATATTTTGAGTCAGTTATTCAAAAATATTAATCATTCCATCATAAAATAATTGATTGTCACCACAAGTGTATTTAAAGCACATTTAAACTCGATTTAACGCGTTCTAGTACAACGGTGGTTCTAAATGATTTGATATTATCGTTCTCATGAAAAAACTTATCACAAATCTCTTGAAAGCGCTGCATATTAGGCACAACTAATATCAGTACAAAATCAGCTGCACCCGTAACATAATAGCATTGCTGCACTTCAGGACCTGAAAAACGTTGCTTTAGTAGCTCAAGCTCAGAAATATGTGTCCTGTTAACCTCCACTTCTACTAAAATAGTGATAACTTGATTTAGCTTATCTGGGTCTAAAATCGCCACATTTGATACAATATAACCATTTTCCCTGAGTTTATGGATACGGCGCTGCACCGAGGCGGTTGATAGATGTACCGCTTCAGCCAGTTTTCGAAGTGGAGTTTGGCAATCTTTCTGGACTAATTCTAAAAGTGCATAGTCATAGCGATCTAGTTTCATAATATCTCAAGGTGATAAATTTTCTCGCAAACAGTACTTTTTTAGAGCCCATTTATCAATGGTATTGAAATAAAATATACACACCTAATCTCTTCTATATACCGACTATGCAAAACTCTACTAAAACTTCATTGGGAGTTACTTTAAATATAATTTCATCAGCACTTTTTGCACTAATGTTTGCTTACACTTCACTGTTAAATGAACTTCAAGGTCAAGAAACATATGGTTGGCGGGTTTTATTTACGGTGCCATTTTTAACTGTTTTTATTCTACTAAAAGGTTACTGGCCACTAGTACTGGGCATATATACGAGGGTGCGATATGAAAAGTATTTTTGGCTAACACGGCTCCTTTCATCTTTTTTAGTTGGTGTACAATTATGGCTATTCATGTGGGCACCCGTAAATGGATATGGTTTAGCGGTTTCATTAGGCTACTTTATCATGCCAATTACTATGGTAATTATCGGACGGCTTGCTTTTCAAGAGCGTTTAACCCCGCATCAAAAAGTAGCATGTTTATTTGCTCTCATAGCGATTTTAAATCTATTAATTGTTTCTCAATCATTTTTGTGGCCGGTTTGGGTTGTATGCATAGGTTACCCTATTTATTTTTGGCTACGAAAAAAAACAAACACTAATAACATTGGTTGCACATGGGTTGATATGCTTTTGAGCCTTCCTATAGCCTGTTATTTTATCTTTGCCAATGGACAAGTTGTCACGGAGTTAACCGTAAATTTAACATTGCTTTATTTAGTAGTAGGCCTTGGGGGGATTAGTGCTCTAGCGCTTTCGTTTCAATCCCTATCTGCCCCCTATTTAAATTTAAGCCTTTTTGGTTTACTCGTTTATGTTGAGCCTGTGCTGCTATTAATAGTGGCGATTCTTTTAGGCGAGACTATCAACCAAAAGGATTGGCTTACGTACATAGCTATTTTGCTTGCGGTCGTCACATTAATTCTTGAAGGTATAAGAAAGTTACATTTAACTCATTATCGCTAACATTGCTTACTTCTTATATTGCAACGAGGTTTATCAGTAATCCCTTAAAGCAACCAACTCCCCACAAACCAAAAAGCGCAAGGTAAACTCGCGCTTTTATTGTGTTATTTAAAGCTTAAAGTTTTAAAGCTTGGTAGCTTTATAAACCAAGTTCTGCCATAAAGTCGTCATCTAAATCACTTGCTTTAGCATCATCAGCAGCTTTTTGTTTTTCTGCTTTATGCTTTGCTTCGTTTTCAATGATGTCATCTGGGTCAATAGCTTCAGCAATATCAAAATCGTGCAATTTGATAAACTCAGTTTTATCCATTGCTAATTCTAAATAAAAGATATTTTGTTTACTGGTGGTAAATGTCACGCGCCGTGCTTGCGGTCTATCCATCGTAGTATCGACCGAAATCTGTACTTGCTTATTGATGGCCATCATCTTCGGTTGATTTTGGGTAATTGAAGTATGTAACTGCTCGCGTACCTTTGAAGTAAAATCACCAACGATTTGGTTCATCAATTCACCGAGTACATTTGAGACGTCGTCCGATAAATGACTGTGAGCGAGTTCTTCTTCAGGCATCCCCATATTACGCATGTAATCATGATAAATCTCCATCGCCGCTTGCGAGGTGAAATTAGTAATTACCAGTCCTGTAAATCCGCCATCAAATAACACAAAACAACCGATATCAGGACGCATACAGGTGCGGGTTATTTTTTGTACCATTGCTGAGTAGCTAATACTATTACCACTTGCCGATGACAATACACTCGTTACAGAATGACAAAGGGTTGCCAATATATCATCTGTGCTGATCACTTTACTTTTGCTCATAAACTTCTCTTTTTCTACTTGTTATTCATTATTCTAGCCAAGCTACTGAAATTATCACTGACTATCCAGCATAAAATGCTAAAATAACCCTATTATTTTTCAAGAGACTGTTTGTGTGAACATAAAAGACAGCATTTATGCCACTGAGCAAGCGGTTAAAGACTTTAGCTTTGACCAACATGTAGTAGAAGTTTTCCCAGATATGATCCAGCGCTCAGTTCCGGGTTATGCAACCATTGTTAGTACGATGGGTAAATTGGCCGGTGAATACGCGCAAAGCAATTCAAACCTTTATGATTTGGGCTGTTCCCTTGGCGCAGTAACATTAAGCATGCGCCGTAATATCCGCACTGATAATTGCCATATTATTGCCGTTGATAATTCACAAGCCATGGTTGAGCGCTGTAAATTACATTTGCACGGCTTTCGCTCAGAAGTACCTGTTACAGTGACACTTGGTGATATTAATGAGCTAAATATTGAAAACGCGTCAGTGGTCGCCATGAACTTTACTTTACAGTTTATTCCACCCGCACAGCGCCAAGCCGTGCTTGAAAAAATATACGCGAATTTAAAACCCGGTGGTGTATTACTGTTAAGCGAAAAAATCAAAGGCGAGAACGAGCAATGCGATAACTTGCTAATTGACTTGCACCACGATTTTAAACGCCACAATGGTTATTCTGAATTAGAAATTAGCCAAAAACGTACCGCCATTGAGAATGTAATGCGCCCAGATACTTTAAATGCTCACCTTTCTCGACTTACCGATATTGGCTTTAGCCAAACCCAAGTGTGGTATCAATGTTTTAATTTTTGCTCACTGGTAGCAATCAAGTAACAAATATAAAGAGTAATTCAATGTCTCAATGGTTTAACCAATTTTACGCCGCAATCGCACAAAGCCCGCTAAGTCACTGGCTGGAAACGCTACCTAGCCAATTAAAACACTGGCAATTAGAGGCCAGTCACGGTGATTTACCAAAATGGCAGAAAGTGTTAAAAAACTTGCCTGAAGTGGCGACCAAACACGTCAATATTATCGACAAAGTTGAAATTGGTGCCCCTGGCGAAATGACCGACGGCGAACAAAAACAAGTTACACACTTATTAAAACGAATGATGCCATGGCGTAAAGGCCCTTTCAGCCTACACGGTATTGAAATTGATACTGAATGGCGCAGCGATTGGAAGTGGGACCGTTTATTACCGCATATTGAGCCGCTAAAAGGCCGCACGGTTTTAGACATCGGCTGTGGCTCTGGCTATCACTTATGGCGGATGCGCGGTGAAGGCGCTGAGTTTGTGGTTGGCATTGATCCGTCTGATTTATTTTTATGTCAGTTTCAAGCCATCAAACACTTTAACCCAGATGAAAACGTGCATTTATTACCGCTAGGTGTTGAAGCCCTGCCTGAGTTAAAAGCCTTTGATACGGTGTTTTCGATGGGTGTGCTTTATCATCGTCGTTCCCCTATCGACTTTTTAGCACAATTAAAAGCGCAGCTTCGCCCAGGTGGTGAATTAGTGCTTGAAACCTTAGTCATTGAAGGCGATGAAAACACAGTACTAGTGCCCACTGACCGCTATGCGAAGATGCGTAACGTGTGGTTTATTCCGAGCACGGCAGCGCTAAAACTCTGGATGGAACGTGTTGGTTTTAAAGATGTGCAAGTGAAAGACTGCGCTATTACAACGCTTGAAGAACAACGTAAATCAGATTGGATGGAAAACGAGTCCCTGATCGACTTTTTAGATCCAAACGATACTAGTAAAACCATTGAAGGTTACCCAGCGCCGTTGCGTGCAATTTTGACTGCAAAGGCTTAATACTAAAGGAACTCGGTTTTAGGTGCTAGGAACTACCTAGCACCTGCTACCTAAATCTATTGTGTCATTATACGGACAAGTGTCCTTGTCAATAATAGTAAACTCATATTTGAACTAGCCGCGCCCTTGCAATTGTTGTAAAATACGCGCGTTTCTAAGCATACACATGCAAAACCATGCAACTTTTTTGAGGAAATCCTGTGAGCGAACAAAAACAGTCTCTAAGTTATAAAGACGCGGGCGTAGATATCGATGCCGGTAACGCACTTGTTGAGCGTATTAAAGGCGTAGTTAAAAAAACCCGTCGTCCTGAAGTTATGGGCGGAATTGGTGGCTTTGGCGCACTTTGCGAAATCCCAGCTGGTTATAAGCAACCAGTACTTGTTGCAGGCACTGATGGTGTTGGTACTAAGTTACGCTTAGCTATCGACCTTAAAAAACACGATACTGTAGGTATCGATTTAGTTGCAATGTGTGTAAATGACCTTATCGTTCAAGGTGCTGAGCCATTATTTTTCCTAGATTATTATGCAACAGGCAAACTTGATGTTGATACTGCCGCAGACGTAGTAACAGGCATTGGTAAAGGCTGTGAGATCTCTGGTTGTGCATTAATTGGTGGCGAAACTGCTGAAATGCCAGGTATGTACGAAGGCGAAGATTACGACATGGCTGGTTTTTGTACTGGCGTAGTTGAAAAAGCAAATATCATCGATGGCACAAAAGTAGCTGCTGGTGATCAACTAATCGCGCTTGCATCAAGCGGCCCGCATTCAAATGGCTTCTCATTAATTCGTAAAGTACTTGAAGTATCAAATGCTGATACAAGTGCTGAATTTGAAGGTAAAACATTAGGCGAAACTCTGCTTGAACCAACACGTATTTACGTTAAACCATTACTTGAGCTGTTCAAGCAAGTAGATGTTCATGCTCTTTCGCATATTACTGGCGGCGGTTTTTGGGAAAATATCCCACGCGTATTACCAGAGTCTGCAAAAGCAGTAGTTAAAGGTGATAGCTGGCAGTGGCCTGGTATTTTCAATTGGTTACAAGAAAACGGTAACATCACCACCCACGAAATGTACCGCACATTTAACTGTGGTGTAGGTATGGTATTGGTTGTGCCAGCTGACAAACTTGAGCAAAGCTTAAGCATCTTAAAAGAGCTTGGCGAAAATGCTTGGCACCTTGGTGAGATCCATGATGCTAAAGCTGGCGAAGAGCAAGTAGAAATCCTAGGCGGCCGTGATTAATGGCCCCTGCTCGTCTAGTAGTCTTAATTTCAGGTAGTGGCTCTAATTTACAAGCCATCATTGACGCCTGTAATAACGGCGAGATAAATGCAAACATAGCGGCTGTAATTAGTAATAAAGCAGACGCTTATGGCCTTGAGCGAGCAAAGCAAGCGGGCATTGCAACAGCAGTGCTCAGCCATAAAGATTTTGACTCGCGCGAAGCCTACGATGCGCAATTAATGAACGTTATTGATTCTTTTGCACCAAATCTAGTTGTATTAGCTGGGTTTATGCGTATTCTTACTCCTAACTTAGTGCAAAAATTTAAAGGAAAAATGTTGAACATTCATCCTTCTTTGTTGCCTAAGTACCAGGGGCTGAATACCCACCAAAGAGCAATTGATGCAAAAGATGACATTCATGGCGTAAGTGTGCACTTTGTTACTGAAGAATTAGACGGTGGTCCTGTCATTCTTCAAGCAAAAGTACCCGTGCTGGCAGATGATACTGCTGACACATTAGCAAAACGCGTGCATGCACAAGAGCATATAATTTACCCTTTGGTGGTCAAGTGGTTCAGTGAACAACGACTTACTATGGAAGCAGATTATGCAGTTCTTGACAAAAAAAAACTTCCTGCACACGGCGCGCACTACCCAGAATAAAAAACTAAGTGCCTTGCTATTGTGTGCGGGCACTTTATTACTTCCTACTAGTTTAATTGCTGGTGAACTTACTCAATTTGAAGCTAACTATGATATTTTGCGCAAAGGCGAAAACCATGGTCAAGGCGTCCGCACATTAAAAAAACTAGCAGATAACAGTTACCAAGTTAGCTACCACAGTGATATTGAGTGGATGATATTCTCAGATTCACGTAAAGAGACATCAAATTTTACTTTCAGCGACAAAAAAGTCACGCCTGTAAGTTATAGCATGATCCGCACAGGCACAGGCCCGGATAAAGAATATACACTGCAATTTGACCACACTAAAAAAATCGTAAACAGCAGTGAAAGTAAATACCCCATTGAATGTGAGTGGTCTGAGCAATTTCAAGACTCAATTTCATATCAAGTACAAGTGCGCGAAGAATTAAAAATGGGTAAAACCAGCTTTTCGTACCAGCTAGTTGATAAAAAAGGCAACTGTCGTGAGTATAACTTTGAAGTCGTTGGTAAAGAGACTATTTCCTTACCAATCGGTAATATCGAAGCGATCAAAGTAAAACGCTTATATGATAATGATAAACGCCAAGCGCTTGCATGGTTCGCCCCTGAAATGGATTACATGCTAGTTAGGATGTGGAAAGGCGAAAAAGGCGTAGAACAATTTGAAGTACAACTTAAGTCGTTCACGGTAACCAGCCCAGTTGCATTACCTGAAGAAGTTAAAAACGAAATAACACCGGAATAAATTGCTTGCAAGACGAAAGGCTCAAGTGTGACGATCATAACTTGGGCTTTTCAGCTTATAACCACATTAATTAAGTTCAAACGTTAAAACTGACGGCTAAATTAACTCACCCATTTTAAACAACGCAAATTCACCTGGTTCCATTTTTTGCCAACGCTCATCGTTGGTCAGTGGCCGGGTAGCGATCACCGTTACGACATCATTTGGCGTAGTTTCTTGTTGAAAATCTACCACCATATCTGCATCAATTAACGTAGCCTTACCGAACGGCGCACGGCGGGTGATCCAATGCAAATTATTAGTACAATACGCTAACACATACACACCATCAGTCAGCAACATATTAAACACACCTTTTTCACGTAAAGTGTGTGCAAGCTTTGCCGCATAACGAAACACTGACGCCATATTAGCTGGACGTTTAGGGTATTTTTCACGAATTTGATCGAGTAACCAACAAAACGCCAATTCACTGTCGGTATTACCCACTGGCCGATAATATTCAGGTTTTAAATCATGATAATTCGAAAGCTGACCATTATGCGCGTAGGTCAGCTCCCTGCCCCACAACTCACGGGTAAAAGGATGCGTATTTTCAAGACAGACACGGCCACGATTACCTTGGCGAATATGGCTAATCACCGAGACACTTTTAATGGGATAGGCCTTTACTAACTTGGCAATTTCAGACTGACAGCTAGGCTCAGGATCTTTAAAAGTACGACACCCCTTCCCTTCATAAAAAGTAATGCCCCAGCCATCTTTATGCGGACCTGTGTTACCACCGCGCTCTAACAGCCCTGAAAAACTAAAACAAATATCTGTAGGCACATTCGCCGACATGCCAAGCAACTCACACATAAAATAAATTAACCTTTCAAAAATTTTTATACTTTTAAAATACTGCTTTTTAAAAAGCGTAAACCCGTAACTTAGGCCTTAGCGGCATTGTTAAACATAAGCAAGGGCAAGGCAAGCAAGAAAACAGCTTAATTTTTTCTCAAATAAATCATACTGACGAATCACACATTTATCCGTATGCTGATGTGCACAGATTACAAAATAACAGTCACTGATATTTTCACTAAGCTACTTGATAATTATTCACTCTAGCGCTACTCTAACTAAAGGTGGTCTGACCTCTATTAAGGATTGAATACATGACACTCATATTTACACTTGGTTTAATCGTGCTGCTCAGCATCGCGAGTTACCACAGAGCGAGCTGGAATACTGCCCTTGGCGTTTCCATCGCAACACTTGTCATTGGTACCTTTGCAGGTGCATTTGGCGCAATTAGCTGGTTGATCTTCTTGATCATTGCAGTGCCATTGTCTGTTACTGGCATTCGTCAGCAATATATTATTAAACCTATTTTTGCCATGTTTAAAAAAGTTACTCCAACTATGTCTGAAACTGAAAAATCAGCCATTGATGCGGGTACAACATGGTGGGAAGCCGATCTTTTTTGCGGCCGTCCTGATTGGAACAAATTACACCAATACCCAATGCCTAAATTGACAATCGAAGAGCAAGCCTTTATCGATGGTCCAGTTGAGGTGGTATGTAGTATGTTGGACGACTGGGAAGCAACTCATGAGTTAACCGATTTACCACAAGATGTTTGGCAATACCTAAAAGATAATAAATTCTTTGCCATGATCATTAAAAAAGAATATGGCGGCCTGCAATTTTCTGCCTTTGCACAATCGTGTGTACTGCAAAAGTTAACCAGTAAATCTACCCTGCTTTCATCAATTGTAGGCGTTCCTAATTCATTAGGTCCGGGCGAATTGTTACAGCACTATGGTACTAAAGAACAAAAAGATCATTACTTACCTCGCCTTGCTAGTGGTCAAGAGATCCCATGCTTTGCCTTAACTTCACCAGAAGCAGGCTCTGATGCCAGCGCCATTCCAGATTATGGTGTGGTATGTAAAGGTATGTGGGAAGGCGAAGAAGTCATTGGTCTTAGCCTAACATGGAACAAACGTTATATTACGCTAGCGCCTGTTGCGACAGTATTAGGTCTGGCGTTTAAACTACAAGACCCAGATGGTCTACTAAGCGATGTTAAAGAGCCAGGTATTACTTGTGCACTTATTCCTACAGACATGCCAGGTGTTGAAATTGGTCGTCGTCATTTCCCGCTAAATGTACCATTTCAGAATGGTCCTACTCGTGGTAAAGACATTTTCGTACCGCTTGATTACATTATTGGTGGACCAGAAATGGCCGGCCAAGGCTGGCGCATGCTGGTTGAATGTTTATCGGTTGGTCGTGCTATTACATTGCCGTCAAACTCAACGGGTGGTATTAAAACAATTGCACTTGCAAGTGGTGCATACAGCCGTATTCGTCGTCAATTCCGTTTACCTATTGGCCAAATGGAAGGTGTTGAAGAGTCACTAGCAAAACTAGCAGGTTATGCGTACAGCTCAGATGCGGCTGTTAGCATGTCAACTGGTGCGGTTGATTTAGGCGAAAAGCCATCGGTTGTTTCGGCAATCATTAAATACCATTTGACCGAGCAAATGCGTGATTCAACCAATCATGCAATGGATGTTCACGGCGGTAAAGGTATTATGCTTGGGCCAAATAACTATTTAGGTCGTGGCTATCAAGGTGCACCAATTGCCATCACTGTTGAAGGTGCAAATATCTTGACCCGTAATATGATTATTTACGGTCAAGGTGCCATTCGCTGCCATCCATTTGTACTGACTGAATTGGGTGCCTGCGCAATCGAAGATCGTGAAGAAGCGCTAGCGGTATTTGATAAAGCATTAATGGGCCACATCGGCTTTACTATGTCTAACCTTGTACGTACTAAGTGGATGAGCTTTACCGGAGCCCGTTTTGCAACTACACCATTTAAAGACGAAACAGCTGAGTTTTACCGTACTGCGTCGCGCTTTAGTGCGTCACTTGCATTGATGTCTGACATTAGCATGGCTGTATTTGGTGGCTCACTAAAACGTAAAGAGCGTATTTCCGCTCGTTTAGGTGATTTGCTTAGTTACCTTTATTTAGTGTCTGCAACGCTGAAACGTTATAACGATGAAGGCCGTAAAAAAGAAGATTTACCGCTTGTACAATGGAGCTGTCAAGATCACCTTTACCACTGCCAACGTGCACTTGCTGATTTAATTAACAATATGCCATCAGCTCCGCTTCGTGCAGCACTTAAGTTGATGTTGTTCCCGTTCGGTCGTCCAGTTCGTAAACCGACTGATAAACTTGAGCATAAATTAGCACAAATTTTACAAGTACCTAGCGAAACACGTAACCGTTTAGCAAGCTACGTATACTTAACAAATGAACCACTTAACTTAGTTGGTCGTCAAGAGCAAACGCTTAAAGACGTGCTAGCTGTTGAACCTTTATTTGATAAGGTATGTCGTGAAAAAGGCGTTAAACTGCCTTTCTTCCAGCTTGATAAAGTTGCTCAGATGGGACTTGAAGCGGGTATTTTAACGCAAGCAGAGGCTGATCAGCTAGCAAGCGTTGAAAAAGCACGTTTAGATGTTATTAACGTTGACGACTTTGACCCTGCAGATTTATTAGCAGGCAAAGCTGCACGTAATAACACGGCAAAAAAGGCGAATGCTGCTTAACATATTAAGTTAACACAGCCAACAGCCCGCCTGTTGTGATCATCCAAACCAGCGCATAATGCGCTGGTTTTTTTGTGCTATATATAATTGTAATGTACCCCAGCCAACACTCAGGCTCAGTAATAGCCACTCTATTTGAGCGACAAACAACAGATAGCTGCTAAGTGTTATCAAAAAGAACAAGCAACTTGGCATAAATTGGCTGATAAAAAACAGCCGCGATTGGTTATTTGCTTGAAAAAATAGCTGGTACTTATCATGTAGCTTGCCACAATCAAATTGCAGTGAGCTGGTAAACAACACCATAAAAGCGGCGGCTATCACACTAAATATAGCCTCTAAATCAGCACGCTCATTGAGCAAAGTAGTGATTGCCATAAATACACACAACAATAAAGCCACTCGCCATACTAGTACCCTGCTATGTTGCATAAAAAAGCTCAGCCAAAAAGTAGATAATGCATTGACCGATAACCGGTCGCTCAGCGAAAATGCTGGCAACAACATGCTCAGCGCAAATAATATAATAAAGCCACAGTGATAGGCTAACGGCGCTATATTAATCGGTAGCAAGACTAAAATAGCAGTAAATACTAAGCCATATATTAATGCTCTTGGCTTGTACAAACACAGTACACCGAGGCTAAACTGCTGTAACATAAACAGCACAAAATGGGGTGCTCGTAGCCACTGTGAATAGTTTAAATCCAGCGCAATTACAGCACTTGCTAGCAACCAGCCATTGCTTAAAAGCAATAGTTTTATATCCATTAACTTAAGCCAGTTTGACCTTACAATAGTGCGTTGAAAGAGCCGCTGCTGACTATTTTGAATGGCTGATTTCATTGCACTGAGCATCACGCTTTGCAGTAATAGATACAGCCACGCCATTTGAGCGCCATATTGCGGCGCATCTATGCTGTCGATGATTTTGCCCAGACCTAAAAATAACAGCAAAATCATTCCAAGCATGGCTGAGCCAAGTACCACTAAAAATAATAAGCCGAAGTTTTTAAGTTGCTGTAGTAGTTGTGCCAGCTCAATTTTATAGGCCTTATAACGATACTGCATAAATGAGCGATATTGTGCAATCTCAAGCTTAATACCTAGCTTGCTCATAAGGGGACACACTCAAAGCCATGCTCGATAAACGGCGCCGGCTCATGGCAAGTGATAATGATTTGCCCATGCGCTTTATCTGCTAAATAATTATCTAGTAAACCAAGTAAATATATAATGCTGGCTTGATCAAGTGCCGTACTGGGCTCATCTAGTAACAAATACGGCGCACCGCGCATTAACGCTAAAATTAATTGGCACTTTTTTTGATTACCCGATGACAACGCATCAAAACGAGTCGCTAAAAAATCTGAAAAATTAAAGCCGCTGATAAGCGCTGTCGGCCAATCGTAGCCTAAACTGCTAACCGTTAAATTGATAATTTGTTTCGCGGTTAAAAACTCAGGCAGCGCGATGCGATCACTGGCAATTGCTACCTGTTTATAAGGCTCAGACAACACCTTGCCTGCAAATAATATCTGTCCACTTTGTGGTTGCTCAAGTCCAGCAAGCATCATTAGCAGCGTGGTTTTACCTTGACCGTTCGGCGCTTCAATACATACTCTCGGTGCTGTAAAGCTGATGCGATAATCTTTATATAGGATGTTTTGGGAAAATTGCTTGTGTAAACCACTAACTTCAATCATCACTTTCCTTTTATATGAGAGAGCCTTTTATATGAGTGAGTATTATAACGTAGGCTGTATTTTTAACGATACAGGCTTTGTAACACTTTGTTGCAGTTAAAATCAGCTAAAAACTTGCGTTAAAATAGGGTTAGGGCAACACTAAAACCGGTAAAAATATGATTAGATAACAATAAACCAAGGAATGTACTATGAACAAAGAATTGCAATTTGCCGCACTCGCCTGTGCAATCAGTATTGCCTTGAGCGGTTGTAGCCAATCAACCTCAACAACAGCCGTCACCACAGTACAGTCGCAGCAAACTCAGCAAGTTAGCACCTATAATGCTAAAACCTTCTTTGATACGACCGCAATTATGGGCAGTAGCTTTTCACCCAATGGCGATAAAGTACTGGTAAGCTCTGATGAAAGTGGTATTTACAGCTTGTATGAAGTAGATGCAAAAACAGGCAACAAAACCCGCTTAACCAATTTTCAGGATAGCACCTACCCTGTCCGTTACTTCCCAAATGATGAAAGGGTCCTCTTTACCAAAGATTCTGGCGGCAATGAGCGCTTTCACGTCTACGTCCGTGAACTTGACGGGTCAATAACAGATTTAACCCCCGGCGATGAAACCCGCGCAAGCTTTGCAGGATTTACAGAAGATGGCAGCGAGTTTTTTATTACTAGTAACCAGCGCGATGCTAAATTTATGGACTTATACCGCGTTGATAGTAAAACCTATAAAATCACCCCTGTTTATCAAAATACGCTTGGTTTAGATGTCGGAGCAATCAGCCCCGATGGCCGCTATATCGCACTCTCTAAAAACAACACCAATAAAGACAGCGACACATTTATTCTCGATACCTATAAAAAGACCCTCAAACCACAGCTAATTTCAAAACACAATACACCAGCTCAATACACGCCTGAAACCTTCTCTGTTGATAGTAAATACTTATACTACTCAACGGATGCTAAAGGCGAGTTTTCACAAGTGTGGCGTTATGAGCTGGCCTCAGAGGAGCATAGCCCTGTATTAAAAGATAATTGGGATGTCAGCTTCATTTATTTTTCTAAATCAGGGCGTTATCAAGTCAGCGGTGTCAATGCCGATGCCAGCACTAAAGTCACGGTGATTGATACCCAGTCAGACCAAGAGATTGCGATGCCTCAGTTACCCACAGGTAACTTACGTGGTGTTAACTTTTCTGCAGATGAAAAAAGCATGGCGTTTTACTTAAATTCAGATACCTCGCCAAGTAACCTGTTTGTCTGGCAAGTGGGTAGTGATAAGGCACAGCAATTAAGTAATACTTTAAGCAAAGAGATAGATCAAAATGATTTAGTTGAAAGCACTATAGTGCGCTTTAAAAGCTTTGACGGTTTAGAGATACCCAGCGTACTTTATAAACCCAAGCAAGCCAATAGCAATAATAAAGTGCCAGCGCTAATTTGGGTGCACGGTGGTCCAGGTGGCCAAAGCCGCACTGGTTACAGTGCAATGCAACAACACTTAGTCAATCATGGCTATGCTATTTTTGCGGTTAATAACCGTGGCAGTTCAGGCTATGGTAAAACCTTTTTTCATTTAGATGATAAAAAACACGGCACCGACGACTTACAAGACATTGTTTACGGTAAAAAGCACTTACAAAGTTTAGATTGGGTCGATGCAGAAAAAATCGGTATCATAGGTGGCAGCTACGGTGGCTTCATGACCGCAGCAGCGCTTGCTTTTGAGCCTGAAGAATTCAAAGTGGGCATTAATATTTTTGGTGTCACCAACTGGGTAAGAACGCTCAACTCAATTCCACCGTGGTGGGAAAGCTTTAAAAAAGCGTTGTACGATGAAATGGGCGACCCTGCAACGGACGGCGAGCGTCATCGTGCAATCTCACCGCTATTCCATGCTAAGAATATCACCAAACCATTAATGGTTATTCAAGGCGCCAACGATCCGCGCGTATTACAGATAGAAAGTGATGAATTAGTTGCCGCAGTGAAAGCCAATGGCGTACCGGTCGAATATGTATTATTTGACGATGAAGGTCATGGTTTTAGCAAAAAAGAAAACCGTATCAGTGCCTCCAACGCGTATCTAAACTTTTTAGATACCTACTTAAAAGAACGCTTTGGCCCACAAGGCTAATATTAAAGCTGACTAGAAGTTTAATTATAAGCCTGTAATTCTGATCAAGATTGCAGGTTTTATTATGTTCTTTGTCAAGTTCAGATAAGATAACTGATAGCTGATAGCTGATAGCAAAAGGTGTTTTATGCAAAAATTTATATAAGGATTTTATAAGCTTGTTATTGAGGAAATAACAAGTGGCGGAGTGGACGGGACTCGAACCCGCGACCCCCGGCGTGACAGGCCGGTATTCTAACCAACTGAACTACCACTCCGCAGTGGTATGTGCATGGGGTAATGCACTTACTAATTTTATTACTGATATCAAGTGGCGGAGTGGACGGGACTCGAACCCGCGACCCCCGGCGTGACAGGCCGGTATTCTAACCAACTGAACTACCACTCCGCAGAGATATCATTATACTTGTTATTACTTAATTTGTTGGCGGAGTGGACGGGACTCGAACCCGCGACCCCCGGCGTGACAGGCCGGTATTCTAACCAACTGAACTACCACTCCAGCATACAAATTTTGTAATATAACATTGTTTAAATAGTTGGCGGAGTGGACGGGACTCGAACCCGCGACCCCCGGCGTGACAGGCCGGTATTCTAACCAACTGAACTACCACTCCAGCGCATATTTAAACTGTTATTTTTTCTTATTGGCGGAGTGGACGGGACTCGAACCCGCGACCCCCGGCGTGACAGGCCGGTATTCTAACCAACTGAACTACCACTCCATAATAAGAATATGTTTTACAACCATATGTTGTGTAAGTGTTGGCGGAGTGGACGGGACTCGAACCCGCGACCCCCGGCGTGACAGGCCGGTATTCTAACCAACTGAACTACCACTCCAGCGTGTACTTACAAATTGTCGAAAATTGGCGGAGTGGACGGGACTCGAACCCGCGACCCCCGGCGTGACAGGCCGGTATTCTAACCAACTGAACTACCACTCCACATTTTCGTTGCTGTCTGAGTCTCCCCTGACAGCGGCGTGAATAATACGAACCAACCCCTACTTCGTCAAGGGCTTTTTTGTTTTTTTACAGGTTTTTTAGTCATCTGACATCGAAAGGTTTAAAATTTCACCGGATCTATCACTTTTTGAACCATTTTTGTCGAGTTCTTTTTTTTCATTACTTTGCGGCTCATTTTCAACTGCTGTTTTTTTCTTCAAAAATGGTAAGTTGATTTTCGGCATGATTGATTTTTTCTGCACAAATACACGAATTGCTAACCAACCCAACAGCAAAACCAGTAAATTCCCGCCAACAATTAAACTAATAAATGTAATTGTTGCCATTGATTCGGCTTCCTTAGCAACTCTTTCTATTTCTTGTTGCTGTGCTGGGGTAATAATTGGTGCTGGTAATTCAGGCACCACTTCAATTGGCCGCTCGATTTCAAATTTATAGGTCGGTAAAGTTGCCATAAATTCACGGCCATTCACATTAGTGCCAAAAACAGACAGTTCAACACTGTATCGCCCCCAATCATAATTTTTAATCGTCAGCTGGCGGGTCAAACTGTTTTTAGCATCAAGCGTAAACATTTGATCTTCATTATTGGGATAATAAATTTTACCTTGGATCAATACCGTCTCTGGTTGCACTATTTGGTTATCGAGGGTAATAGTTAAATGATGTTCTTGCAGGTCATCTTCGGCTAAGGCGATTTCATAACTAAAGGGGGGTTCTTTAACTTCGATAAGATCTTGCACCACGGTGCGCTTTAATAATGGGGTTTCAATATATAGCTCTGGTCGCCATTGTCCGGCTGGGAAAACTAATTTAAATTCACCGGTAAAAATACCATCTTTAGGGCGCTCATCGAAACCACGGCCATCGTCTTTAAATTCAGCAACATTCTGAGTGCCAGCGCCAAAGTTTGCAAAGTCACTGTTATTGGTGCTAATAAAGTCAACATTTAAACTGACCACATCCCGAAACAAGCCCACTTGAATCGGCTCACCATCATTTAGTATTTGCCCTGTAATTTTAACTGTTTCGCCACGAAACAGTAATGGGGGTAATGGTTCGGCTTGTAATTCTACTTCTCCTAACACCACAATCCGGCTTTTCGGCAAAATACTACCAACGACCTGCCAAGGCCCAGGCATTGGCTGCTTAATAGTAATCAGATCATAACTTAGCTCATCAAACCATTGTAGGTTGTCATCTTTTCTCGCCGAGGTTGCATAATATTTACTGCCATCGGGTTTTACCAATACCACTGCTGGTGCACCGGGCTTGCGAAAAAATAATAAGGTGATTTCGTCAACTTTATAATCAATACGAAAACGATTTTCCAGTAAAGGAATTTCATTTTGCCGCCCATCGCGCTGCAGTAAGGTTATTTTATCTTCATTTGTTGCACTGCTGGTGTTTGGTAACATCATAACCAAACACACAACTAACATTATGCTTCTCATGTTTTGCCTTATTCGGCGCGCCATATACATTGACCACCGGCTTCGTTGACTATATTTAATCGCTCTTCGTGAGCGAGTTGCTCATCATTATTGGCTTGTAAGACCACCAGCGGTGGACGGTTTGAATCTAAACGACGCAGTTCTTTTTGTTGTTGCTCACTGCCTTGATTTTTATTTTGATTAAGATTGAGCTTTACCTGCCCCCCCGTCATCGCTAAATAAACGTCAGCTAAGATCTCAGAATCCAGTAGTGCGCCGTGTAAGGTACGCTTAGCGTTATCTACATCATAACGCCGGCATAACGCATCTAAGTTATTCTTCTGTCCTGGATGCAAGTCACGCGCCATTTTGAGGGTGTCGAGAACTTGGCAGTAATCATGGGTTCTTTGATAACCTTGATTGAGTAACGCAAATTCATTATCCATATGACCGACATCGAACGGCGCATTATGAATTACCAGCTCCGCCCCTCTAATATAGTCGAGAAACTCTTGAGCTATTTGATGGAATAACGGTTTATCACGTAAAAACTCATTAGTGATACCATGAACATCAATGGCTTCTTCGTCACTTTTGCGCTGTGGGTTGATATAAACGTGAAAGTTATTGCCGGTTAAACGACGATTCACTAATTCCACACAGCCAATTTCAATAATACGATGCCCTTGTTTAGGGTCGATGCCGGTGGTTTCTGTATCTAAAACTATTTGTCTACGTGCCATATCGAATTTAGCCTGACTCTGGTATCTTTCTATAATCACTTTATTGTACATAAGATCAAGGGAAAACAGTGCAAAAAACCGTAGAGATTTACACCGATGGCTCATGTTTAGGTAATCCGGGCCCCGGCGGTTATGGTATTTTTATGTTTTATAATGACCACGAAAAAAAATTAAGCCAAGGCTATACCCTCACCACCAATAATCGAATGGAAATGCTCGCAGCAATTGTTGCTCTTGAGAGTTTAAACCGCCCGTGTGAGATAAACCTCACCACCGACAGCCAATACGTGAAACAAGGTATTGAATCATGGCTTGCTAACTGGAAGAAGCGAGGCTGGAAAACGGCTGCTAAAAAACCAGTTAAAAATGTCGATTTATGGCAGCGTCTTGATGCAGCCTGCGCCCGTCATAATGTGACTTGGAAGTGGGTAAAAGGTCATAGCGGCAATAAATACAATGAAATTGTTGATGATTTGGCGCGTGATGCCGCTGGCAGTAAAGATTTATTAGTCGATGAAGGTTACAACCCTGAATAATATTAGTAGGTAATTCATCATAAACCATTTAACAACTTAGTTATATGATATAAGCTTTGGATATATTAAATAATGGAGTTGTTAAATGGCTATCTCGATCGAGTCTTTTTTTCATCAGCAAAGTGCTACCTTTACTTATTTAGTGTCTTGCCAAACCACTAAATCTGCCATGTTGATCGATGCCCCTGCTGACTTTGATGCTGCTAGCTGTACGTTAAGTTTTCAAACCGCCGACGAGATCATTGCCCATATAAACGATAACCAACTTATTCTTGAGTGGGTTTTAGAAAGCCACGCCCATGCAGATCACATTACTGCCGCCAGTTATATAAAGCAGCAACTTGCGGCATATCATCCTTGCAAGTTAGCAACCGGTAAAAAAATAATACAAGTGCAGGAGCATTTTAGCCGCCTGTATAATATTGATATGCCATGTGATGGTAGCCCATTTGAACAGCTATTTACTGATAACGAGCATTTTGCACTGGGCGCACACAAGGTTACTGTATTAGCGACACCAGGCCATACTCCAGACAGTGTGTGTTATTTAATTGAAGGCAACTTGTTTGTTGGTGACACATTTTTTATGCCCGATAGCGGTACTGCACGCTGTGATTTCCCAGGTGGCAGTGCCAAAACGCTTTATCAGTCACTGCAACGTATTTTAGCCCTGCCCGATGAAACTATTTTATGGATGTGCCACGACTATCAGCCGGGTGATCGCCCGCTTGCCAACAAAACATCGGTACTCGAGCAGCGCACCAGTAATATTCATCTACAAGCCTCTGAGCAAGATTACATAACAACCCGTAGCGCCCGTGATGCAACACTCAGTGCGCCTAAATTATTGAACCCAGCAATACAAATGAATATTCGCGCAGGCCAATTACCAAAAGCACAGCAAAACAGTCAGCGTTATTTAACGCTTCCGCTCACAGTGTTGCTTTGAGGTTTGCCGTAAACCCGCTCCTTTTACTGGAGCAAACTGTGGACGAGCGTGCCATTTAGGCTTTATGGGTGTCAAAGGCGCAACTCGTTTACGAGCGACCAACATATACACACTTCCCATGGGTTTTAGATATTGCTTGGTAAAACGTCGCCATGGCGCAAACCGCGATAAACGGTTGCCTCGTGCTAATGACGAATAAATAAAACGTTCATCACTGACTATTTCAAAACCTAATAGGTTAAGCCAATCTTTTACTCGTGCGGGAGTGAAAAAGCGTCCCGTCCATGGCAACTTTTGACCGCTAAAGGGCAACAATTGCGCCAGTCCACATAAACTAAATGGGTTAAACCCGGTGATCACCATATAGCCACCTGGTATTAAGGTGCGGTGTGCTTCACGTAATATATGATGCGGATCGGTGTGATACTCTAAGCAATGGCTTAATATACAGGCATCAACACTGTGCTCGTAAAAAGGGAGTTCATCTATATCGGCAACAACACCTGTAAATGGTCCTGACTCTGCTACGCAGACTTGGTGTTTAATGGTGCTTTTACTGGTATTAAGTTCGCCACTGAGATTACCGAGTTTTAACATGTGATAGCCAAACATTCGCGGTAACCACTTGGCCATTTTACGTTCTATATCACTACGTAAATAGTCACCATGAGGAAACTCTTGCCACGACAGTGGTTTGGGTCCTTCTTGAAAACTAAGGGCTGGTTTCATACGCTGAGCTCGTTATACTGTTTGATATCGTCACTTTATAGAGCAATGTCACATGGTGCAAGTCAAAGCAATTAAAGCCTTTTCTGATAATTACATTTGGTGCCTTAGCGACCCTACAAGTTCGCAAGCATGGGTAGTTGACCCAGGTCAAGCTGAACCAGTGTTAACTTATTTAAACCAAGCAGGTTTGACCTTAGCGGGTATTTTAGTTACCCATCATCATTATGATCATACTGATGGCGTAGCCACTTTGTGTGAAAAATTTGTAGGTATTGATGTATACGGCCCACACAATAGTCCATTTAAAGGGATCACAAAACCATTAATGGACGCGGATAAGATAACCGTACTTGGGACAGAATTTTCCATCATAACAACACCTGGACATACCTTAGATCATATTTGTTACCTTAACCCTAATTTAGCATTTACTGGCGACACTCTTTTTAGCGGTGGCTGTGGGCGTTTATTTGAAGGAACCGCTGAGCAGATGCAGCACTCTTTTGATAAATTAAAAAAATTACCGCCTGAATGTGAAATTTATTGTACCCATGAATACACGCAGTCAAATTTAGCTTTTGCGTTGGCGGTGGAACCTAGCAACCGCGATTTAATTGAGTACGCACAGTGGGTAGATATTCAGCGTCAAAATAATCAAATTACCTTACCAAGTACACTCGCATTAGAGCTAAAAATAAACCCATTTATGCGAACTGATATTACTGGAATACTAAAGCGCTTACCTGAAACATATAATCCGAGTACAAAAAACACCTTACAAAATAATGAACCTTGGCAAAACTTTGCAGGTCTTAGAATCTGGAAAGACCATTTTTAAAAAACAATCTAATAATAATCAAGCAATTAAATTTTTAGATAGTTGATTATTACGATTTTAGATAGTCAAAAAGTGGCAATGTTATCTCATTACAGGTAGTATTCGCCGAGTTTTTTACCTGATGCATTGGTATTTATGAATAAATCCCCCCTTGTTTTAGCCTTAGCACTAGTGCTAAGTGGATGTCAAACATTAACATCAACACAACCTGATGACCTAGTTGCTAATCACCCAGAACAATCGCAACTTGAAGGCGCAAGCCCAAATGATATTAGCGAAGCGTTGATGATCAATGCGCAATATCACCAAGTAAATGATGTAGATGAAGCACCTATTTTTGATGATGTATGGGAGCGTATTCGTTATCAACTATCGATTGAAGTCCCGCAAAATCGCCCTGTCGTCACTGAGCGTAATTACTACGCAAGACACCAAGCTTATTTAGACCGTATTTCAAAACGTGCTGAGCCTTATCTACATTTTATTGTAGAAGAAATTGAAAAACGCGATATGCCAATCGAAATTGCATTGCTGCCGATTGTTGAAAGTGCCTTTGATCCATTTGGCTACTCATACCGCAGTGCATCAGGTATTTGGCAATTTATGCCACAAACTGGTGAGCGTTTTGATTTAAAGCAAAACTGGTGGTACGACGGTCGTCGTGACATTGTACAATCAACCCGTGCGGCGCTTGATTATCTATCTTATTTACATAAAACCTTAGAGGGTGATTGGCTCAACGCCATCGCGGCCTATAACTCAGGTGAAGGGCGTTTATTACGCGCCATAAAAAAGAACCGTAAAAAGCACTTGCCTACTGATTTTTGGTCTCTTGATTTACCCAGTGAAACCACCACCTACGTACCAAAACTATTAGCATTATCAGACTTATTAAAACGCCAAGATGACTTTGGGATAAAGTGGAACCCGATTATCAATGCACAAGTTGTTGAAGCGGTTGATGTAGGTTCACAAATTGATTTAGCACTGGCCGCGGATATGGCTGATATTAGCCTGACTGAATTATATCGTTTAAATCCAGGTTTTAATCGCTGGGCAACGGATCCAAATGGTCCTCACTTTTTATTATTACCAACAGATAAAGTTGAGCAGTTTCAACAATTATTAGCTAAAACAGCGATGAAAGATCGTCTGCGTTGGCAACAATATATTGTCGCAAGCGGTGACAGTTTATCGGTGATTGCGAAAAAGTTTGCCACCAGCACCAGTGCTATCAAATCACTCAATAAACTAAAGTCAAATACCATTCGTATTGGTCAGCAATTATTAGTGCCGTTAAGTGACGGTGCAATCAATAGTAAACACTTACCAAAGCAAATGCGTATGGCGGTGAATAACAATAGTCAAAAGAAGCTCTCGCATACGGTTAAAAATGGCGATACTTTATGGGATATAAGCCGAGAGTACGATGTAACCATTAATGAACTCGCTAGCTGGAATAAACTTAAAAAGAATAGTGTGTTACGTTTAGGACAAAAGTTAACGGTTTATCAGAGCCCTAAGACCCCTCAGGCGGCGTTAGCCAGTACCAATCGAACAATCACCTATAAAGTTCGCCGTGGTGACTCTCTGGCTCGCATCGCAGCTAAGTTTAATTTAACAGTCAACGATATTATCAAATGGAATGACTTATCAGGACAAAAATACTTACAACCAGGACAAAAGTTAAAGCTTAAAGTGGATGTGAAAAGCACCTAAACGAAGTTATACAGATAATAAAAAAGAGCGTTTTCGCTCTTTTTTATTATCTACTGAGGTAACTTAGCTAACCACTCTTGGAGCCATGGCTGAGTTACTGGCCAAGGTTCAAAATCTTCACAGGCATCGATTTCTAAACGATGACCGATAGGTTGTGCTTGTAAGTCACGAAATAACTCATCAAAACTTCGCCCTGCGCCACAAAACGTATCACCATAACTTCGGTCGCCCATGGCGATAATACCGTATGGCTTAGCAGTTAACATAGGAAAAGTGCTATTCAACTCGTTAAAAAAACCAGCAAGGTTGTCAGGAATATCACCTTGTCCGGTGGTCGAGGTGATCACTAAAATATGTGTGGCTTGCTGAATATCTGCAATGGTTGGTTGATCAACTAAATTTACGCTGTGCCCTGCTTGTTCTATTGCGTCAATAACGTCGTCACTTAAACGCTCGGCACCACCATAAACACTGCCTACAAATATGCTAATAGTTGCCATTAATAATCCTTCTCTTGATGTGGCCAGCCAAGCTGTTGACAAATAGTGAGCATTGCTTCACCTAGCGGCGCTTTAATATTGATTTGTTGTTGAGTATAAGGGTGCACAAAATTAAGCTCAGTTGCAAATAACATTAATCGACGTAATGCAAAATGCTCTCTAAAAAATTGGTTATGCTGATTATCACCATGATTAACATCACCAATAATAGGCAGTGATAAATGTTTTAAGTGACGGCGGATTTGATGCTTACGACCAGTTTTAGGAAAGCACTCCACCAGCGAATAGCGCACTGTTGGGTATTTATCAATTGGTATCGGTAACATTGCTTGCTGCAAGCAGTTAAACTGAGTTTGTGCCTCTTGTGGGGCTTTATTTTGATCAGCAAACTTATCCGCAATTTTATCCAGCTGTTCTTTTAGTGGTTTATCTAAAAACACCGACTCCGGCGCAAAACCACGCACTAACGCGAGATAACGTTTCGAGATTTGATTATCAATAAATAACTGATTAATGTCCCGTGCAGCTTCAGAGCTCAATGCAAACAGTAACACACCTGATGTTGGCCTATCTAAACGATGCACAGGGAACACATGCTGGCCAATTTGATCGCGCAGCATCTGCATCGCAAATTGTGTTTCGTGTTTATCTAAAAATGATCGGTGTACTAATAAACCAGAAGGCTTATTAATTGCGATATAGTTTTCATCACGGTACAAAATTTCAAGCTCGCCAAACTCAACGGGGGCTGGACGTTCATTCACTATTACTTCTCTTCCTAATAACTTATCAAGCTGAGCTAATAATTGCATCACAGCTGCACCACCATTTTTTTGCGCTAACATGAGTTCAGCCATTGGCGCGATGGCAAAATTACTCGGTAACGGCTGCTGTTGAGCGACTAACATTTGCATTTTTTCAATAAATACAAATTGTAACCACTGCTCAAACGCCATAGTATCGTGACAAAATGGCACTGTTGAGTTTAACGCTTGCGGATCAATTGGAGTATTTTGCCAAAGTTGATGCTGTTTTAATAAGTCTTCGAGTTGCGTTAAGTAAGTTTGGGTCTGTTGGTACATAACCACCCTTGTTGATTATCATTGCTTGATTATACCCTGTTCCAACATGGCCTGCTATGGCGTATAATTTAACGAATTTTGCAGTAAAAATCAGTGGATCATTATGACCGAGCAGATCGCAACCTTAGGGCAATTACTTGATGGCGCAGGCACAAATTGGCGCGTTTTTGATATTGGCAGACATATTACCAAGCTAGATAAAAAGCAATTTTTAGCCATTGAGCAAGCACAGATCCCCTATCCTTTCCCGCTCGCAGGCCATGCATGGTTAGCTATTCAGTTTTGGGATAGCAAAGCCAGTAGCGAGCCCTACGTGTGGTTTTTAAAGTTTCCAGTTGATGAGCAAAGCAAACTGGTATGCGCCAGTCGCGATCACTTTGCCAATATGGTGATAGAAGCACTTGGCAATGATTTGACCGGCGAGCAAGCCGACGGGAAGCTTGATAATAACCCATATGTGTTTACACCTAACGCAAATAAACTAGCTGCATTTAATGCACAGTTAAAAGTGTTATTAAAACAACCTGCCTCACAATATTATGAGTACACCCAACTGTATTTTAGTGGCAAACTAGGGTTTGATAATTGGCAAAGTGTTGCAGTACAGGGGATTGCTGATTTTGCATTACGCTTAGATAGCGATAAAAATCTAGCGTCATTACAACAAGCCTGGGAGCAACTGCCAGCTGAAGTGTTACAACCGCTCAGCGCAATGCTTGAACATGTTGAAATACCGCCGGTATTTAGTCAACAGTTGTTAAGCTACGCCCAGCAAGCCATTGCGCAAAAAGATACCTTAGCACTGTGTTGTGCCCTACGTGCAATGTCAAAAGCACAAGCGCAAACACTTACGGTACAATTAGTGGATACTCTTTTAGATTCAGAAATCGCCACAGAATCGGATGTTTTACTGACCATTGCAGGACGTTGTTTTAACTTGCTCACTGATCCCGAGCGGTTACATATTTTTATGGACAATTGCGCCCACCATCAGCAAATTGAAGAGCTTTTCCCAAGTATTTTTGCTGACTTAGTTGCAATACCGAGTATTCGACCACACCTATTAGGTTTACTTCGCAAAGAAAATCGCAGCGAAACTCTCGCGCGAGCAATTGGAAGGTTATTCTCGTAAATGGCAAGTTTATGGACATTCATTATCATTGGTGGTGTGATTTATCTTTTTTGGCTTAATCGTAAAGTTGCTGAAGCTGCCAACGCACACGCAAAACGTCAAAGCGACCAGCTACAAGTGCAATTAATGAGTGTCGCCTGCACTAAACGCCGCTTTGGCCTTTTAAAAAGCGGCAAACCTGGTATCAAAAGCGAGTTTATTTTTGAATTTTCCAGTGATGGTGAAAGCGTTTATCAAGGGGTGTTATTTATGGAAAATGAAATGCTGAAAAGCGTTTTAGTGCCGCCGCATAAGATTTAGTAGTGAGTTAGTGAGTTAGTGAGTTAGCAAGTTAGAAAGTTAGAAAGTTAGCAAGTTAGAAAGTTATCAGCGCACACTGATATTTAATCATTTCACGTTAACTATAAAAAACTAAGGCGTAACATATAGTTACGCCCCAATCTGACTTCGTCCATAATAAGGCATCCATACCTACGCCGAAGCTACCATTTTTATCTATCCCCTGAACGGGTATATATCCAAATACACCCTCACATTGCATCTATGCAATATCCTACACATCCTAGTGTTATCCTCTTTGCCTACCTGGCCGTCCTGCGTTTCCAAACGCTCCTATTACTTCCTGTAATATAATCCTTTGGGCTATCCTTATCATTAGCTCCGCTAATGTACCGCATCCTCGCAGTGTCCTAACTCATCCTTGCATCCGTGTTAACTTGTCCATTTGCTTCCTGCTAAGCATCTTGCTTAATTGCCATAATCCGTTTCCTTGGCAGCAGCTCATTCATTGAGTCTGTGTCGTCTTGACAAAGTAAAGTTTAAAGCAAAGTGGACTCAGCGGTAGTCATAAATAATAATAATTTTCATGTAACAAATTTGCAAAAACAATTTTTTTACTATAAAACAGTTTGTTACGATGAAATCAATCATGATCACAGCGATATAAAAGGCTTAAGCGCACGATAATGTGAGACATCTCCTACAGTGACATTTCCATTATGTCGCTTTATCTTAAATCAATGCTATTGAGCTGATTTAAATAGCAGTTCACCTTGTACATTGTTAAAAGTCAGTTGTTGTAAGTGCACAAAACCTTCACTGGCAAAAAACGCGGTATGTTTATCTTGGGTTACAAATACAGCCATACCCGATGCAGCTGGATTACCGCTAACTAAATCATTCAAGCCACGCAGTAGATGACGGCCGAGGCCTTCACCATGAAAATGAGGATCAACTGCAATAAAGGCTAAAAAATAGTAGTTTCCTTGTGCTGCGAGCGCATTACGGATCGTTTGCTCTTTTTCAATTAATTGGTTTGTTTGCAAATAGCCAGCACTAAGCATTAACTTTAAACGCCAGTGCCAATAGCGCTGTGCTTGCAGCTGACTTGATGATTCGAATACACACGCAACCGCTTTTAAACGATCATTTTTATATAAACCAATCAGCGGCTGTTTTTCTTGCCAAAAAGTACTGAGCTCTTCACGGATCAGAGCACGTAATTTTTTTTCATAAACGGCTTTATTCGCCTCACTATAATTGAGCATTGGTTGCAATAGCGGATCATCATGATAAGCTTGATAGATTAAGCTCGCAGCAATACTAATGTCTTCTGCAGCGATATATTGAACTCGAAATGTCTCATTTTCAGTCTCAACTGTCATAGCTAGTCCTTTTTATTATTTTGATTTTTGTACATCAACAACTATAGGTATATTCCTATCTGCGTTAAAAGGCAAATTCAGCGGGTGTTAAACTCTAACAACCCATCATAAAGTCCTATAACTGTTACCATCAAGGAGCATGACATGGATACCACTAAACACGATATCAATACATTATTCAAACAACTCGGCTTACCAAGCTCAGAGACTGAAATTGACACTTTCATTGCTGCTCATTCATTACCTGCCACAACATTATTACAAGACGCCCCTTTTTGGGATCAAGCACAACAACATTTTATTGCTGAATCATTAGCAGAAGATGGTGATTGGAGTGAAGTGATTGACGAACTGGATGTACGTTTACGTCAGCAGTAAAAGTATTTGGCTACGGCCAACCACCTGTTATTATACCCGGCGCAGCACATGTTAGTGCTATGCCTTACTTTAAAGAGTTTAAAAATCGAATGAATGCTGTTGTTTTTGATGCAATTAAAGCCCTTCTTGATGAAGGCAAAATTCCTACTGTAGCTTTAACTAAAAGTAAACTGACACAACCTATTCCATTGCCTGTTATTATTGCTGCTGTTAGCCAATATAAAAATAACCCTGATTCTATCCATAATTTAGCAAAACAACCTCAGCAAAAAAGTGAGACTGTAGACAACTCTAGTCAACTTGATCGCATCGAAGCAAAACTAGACCGCTTACTGGCACTACTTGAAAAATAATAAATTAGAGATCCATCATGTTTGTTGTTGATTTAACGTTTGATTGTTACCAAGATACGACCCTTGAAAATGCCGAACAAGCGATAAACCGCTTAGTTAATGCACTGCGCTTTAATGGGCAAATAATGGGAGAAGAATTCCCAACAGTATTAAAAGATGGCTACTTTGTAACGCGTGTTATGTGCCCCACTGATGATGCAATGCACCCGCTGAACAACAGTCCATTTGTAAAACACAGCATTGATAAATTACATAGCGCTGGATTGCTGGCACCAAAAGTAAAAGTGATCGGCCAAGATATTCACTCTAATGGTGCAGATGAGTGTCATGAGCCGTCCAGCTATATTTTATATACAACCTATGTGCATACATGTAGTCCGCTGTATTGCGGTGATGATTTTTTACCCGTTCCGTTATTTAAAATACCCGCGATTGCCAATGGTGATTATAAAACTTTAATAAAATGGCAAGAAGACTGGCAAGCTTGCGACCAAATTCAAATTAATGGTGCAACGCGTTGTGAATTTCCTGCATTAGATGAAATATCAAACATTGATAGCGATCTTTCTCGTCGCGGTAAAGATATTGCCAAACGTGTTAGCTTTTTAACTAAAAAGCCAGTTTATTATTATTTGTATCGGGTTGGTGGCAAAGACAAAGCATCTGAGCTTGAACGTAAATGCCCAGGCTGTAATAACGAGTGGAAGTTACCTGAATCATGGTTTGGCTTATTTGATTTTAGATGTGAACCATGTGGTTTAGTGTCTAATATATCGTGGGATTTTCAGTAATAAAAACAAAAGGGAACTGCAGTTCCCTTTTTTAGCATTGTTATATTTCAAGTGCTGCAATAAACTCTTCAAGATTAGCCGCTAAGGTATGATGCGGTTTCTTTCCGACATACTCTAAACATACTTCACCTGAAGAAATTAATACTGATACTAATAAGTCGTCTTGATCCGTTAGGCCTATAAATACCGTTGGCTCTTGCTTAAGCTTACGCTTCATCAATACATGCCCAGTTATATTTTGCTGCAGTAAATCAAAGTCATCTTCATTCCAAGCTTGCAGTAACTCCACGCTATGTTGGTTTATTTTGGCAGTAATTGCTCCAGCAAAAAACGCGCCATAATACTCATTCAGTGCTTGTGGAAATTCAACCTCAAGGGCTGCTGCTAAATCAGTTAAAGAGCCTGTAGGACTGCGACGCGTCGCCTGCCATTGGATCATACCATTTGCATCCGCACTGCCAACCTCACAAGGGCTTGACCAATCACTGTCGTGCTCAATACATGGTAATGAACCTGTTTGCTCTAAGTGGCGCTGGGCAAATCGTTGATGAAGTTGTTCTAATTCTGTAGCAATACTCATACTGTGAAACTCATAAGCTTTAGGTATAATGGCGCTATTGTAACTATAAAAGACGTAACATGACAGATTACAGCAATTCACCTGAACTAAAAGGCAGCGTACTTGGCCAGTCAACCGAGTATGTAGATACCTACACACCGAGCTTATTGTTTCCGATCGCACGTAAACTTAACCGCGATGATTTAAACATTGATGAAAGTGCCTTACCCTTTAAAGGTCAAGATCTTTGGACTGGCTATGAGCTGTCGTGGTTAAACGCAAAAGGTAAACCTGTGGTTGCCGTGGCCACCTTTGAATTTCCTTGTCAAAGTAGCCATATCATTGAATCAAAGTCTTTTAAGTTATATTTAAATAGCTTTAATCAAAGCCGTTTTGATTCAATTGATGACGTACAGGCTATTCTAACTGCGGATCTATCGACAGCAGTAGCAAAGCCCGTCAATGTTACTTTGTACAGCCCGAGTGATTATAACTGTTTACCCTGTACGCCGTTGCCTGGTGAGTGCATTGACGACTTAGACATTGAAATTGATAACTACCATTTACATGCTAACTCTTTACAAGCGGTCGCGACAAATACAGTGACTGAAACACTGCACAGTCACTTATTAAAATCTAATTGCTTGATCACCTCACAACCTGACTGGGCGAGTATTATTATTCGCTATACCGGTGAGCAAGTATGTAAAGAGTCTTTATTGCGGTATTTGATTTCTTTTCGTACTCATAATGAGTTTCATGAGCAATGTGTTGAGCGTATTTATTGTGACTTAATCACGCAATTGAAGATTACCAAGCTTGAAGTTTATGCCCGTTACACCCGACGTGGTGGCCTTGATATCAACCCATATCGATCCACAGATCACGATACAATACCATTTAACGTGAAAATAAACCGCCAATAATAGTCATTTTATTGTATAGAACCCCGAGCCCGCTCGGGGTTAATTTTCAACTCGCTAACTTTCTAGCTCACTAACTCTTTTAGTTGGTATTGACATACCGCATACATCAACATAATTAGGCGTTTCTACAAACCATGCTTCACTGCGATTTTGACGCGCTTTAATCAACATTTTAAAACTATTAGAATCTGTTTTTAGCATCTTAAATTGACTCAGGTCCTCTTTGCTTATATCAGCTAAAACTTGCAGATCCGTTATTGGATTAAATTTCTCTCCTGCTGTTTCTATGCGTGAGAGCAGATTAAAATGAGCCATGCCTTCTAGCACCCGGCCAAATACGGTAATATTTCTATCTAAGTAACGAGGTCCATGACCTAATGTGACATAAAACTCAGTGCCACCGCTGTTAATATCATTATCCCTTGCCATCGCAAATATACCGTTACAATGTACTTGCCAAGTTTGGGTTTGCGCTTCATTTTGTGCCACTGCAAAGCCATTTAAAAACCCCGTGATTGCAGCGTAACCATCTTCTCTATCCAGTTCGGTAATTTTAAGTGCCATTTTAGTCGCTAAATAAAACTCAGCAGGTACAGCTTTACTTGCAGTGTTAATTACTTTTTTACCACTGGCATCACCGCCTTGGGCTACAAAACCTTCCACAAAACGGTAAACACTCAAACCTCTATAAAAGCCTTCACGAGCAAGTTTTTTTATATTCTGTGTGTGTTTTGGTGCAAGTAATGGATTAAGTTCAATATACGCCGCGCCCGAAGGTAGAGTAATTTTAATGATATTATCAGTGTCTACCATTCGCCATTCTGATGCGCTTACATTACTCATTACATCACTGACTGTTGGTTGTTCAACCGTGTTTGCCACGCTTGTTTGACTCAAGATTAACGCAACCGCAGCTAAGCATGATTTTTTCAACATATCCCACAACTTTTTTTATTATTAGTGGTGCTACATTATTGGGTTAAGGTTTTTTTATCAAGCCAAAATTGTTGTTGCTGAATCGGCGCACTGCGCGGCAATAAGGGATTGCGAAGCTGAACAATTAGACGATTTTTTAAATTAGCTTGCGCAATAGTGATAGCAGACTTACTTAATACCAGTGCGAGTAACTCAGCAGGATAAGGATGACCTTCGGCTTAGCTAACACTTAATTGCGTGTTAGCTAAGCCACTAAAAAAACAAAATAAATAAGCTAAAATATAGGCTCTCAATGCATCATGACCATTAATCTAAATCGAATTTATAAAGAATATCAACATTTTGATACAGGCCACTGGTGATTTCAATGTATAACTGCGACAGTAACTGATAGCGTACAGCCACTTCACTAAGGGAGTCAAAAATCCCCACACTGTATTTCACTTGAATGCCTGGCGCAACGTAACCCGAAATTTCAACTTTGGTTTCCTCGCCGCTCCCCTTAGAGCTCAAACTCACATCAGATAAACCAAACGTTTCACCAACTTTAGAAACCATTCCTTCGCTGCGGCTCACCCCTTGCGATAGCAACAACTGAGTTAACATCGCATCGGTTGAGCTGTCTCCTTCACCTAATGGTTGACCATTTAACAAGTAAGCAAGTGATTGTGCTTGATCCATTGCTGGTTCAGAGAACACTTTGAATACAGGCTGATCGATATTGCCTGTTAAAGTGATCCCGGCAATAACATCATTAGCAGTATTGTCTGGATTACGGATCGCTTTAATATTTAAGTACGGCTTATCAATTGGGCCACTAAAACCAATTTGCCCGGTACGAATTATCAAATCTTGACCAAATGAACGATATGTACCTTGTCGTAAGTTCAATTCACCGGTGGTGATCATTGGCGTTTGTTGATCCATTTTAATCGCTAAATCACCTTCAATTTTTGACTCCAGACCAAAAGATTTTATACGCACATCGTTTTCAACAATTAGCTTTAAGTTTATATCGTAATCAAAAGGCACAGCTTGCGTTTGCTTGGTCTGCTTATCAATAATAATCTCATCATCACTGACTCGCACAGCGCCTTCTGGTAACTCTTCTATTTCTATTCGACCATACGGGACAACCACTTGCCCTGCTAGTTTAAAAGCATTATCAACTAAACTTATTTTTAAGTCTGGGGAGATCTTAAAAATCACTCCTTGCTGCGCACGCACATAAAACTGCTCACCAAGTACCGCTAAGTTAACTGCAGGTTGAGTCCCTTGCCAATCAATATCACCGGTCAGTGCTAAGTCACCGCCTTCAGCATCTTTTAACTGACCCTCTAAGGTCGCTTTGGTTTTATCAAATGCGATACTAATATTTGAATCCACAATCGCGACTGGAAGTTGCTCGCCTTGTAAATTCACGTCGGAAATCTCAAGTTCACCATTTAACAATGGCGCACTGAGCGTGCCAGCTAACGCAATTTGCCCGCTAATACTGCCTTTTAATTGCTCTAGAGTACCCATAAAAGGCTGTAAATCGGTTAATAAAATCTTATCAATCATAAGTTGACCACGAAGCAATTGCTGACCAGTTAAATCTTCAGCATTGAGGTCAGCACTGATATCACCAATCACACTAGAACTTAGACGAGCCTGCAATTGTGTATTTTGTTGATCCGCGGTCGCGTTAAGCGAAAACGTTTCTATTGGTAAACGATAGCGCTTATCTTCATTTATAAGCGTAGCCGCCAAATCATGTGAGCTAATTGCTGCTGTTAAAGTTTGTAATTGAGTGTTTTGCCAATTCGCATTTAGTTGGCCGTTCAAGCCCCCTTCGGTAATAATATTCTCAGGTAATAAATGTTTTATTTCGGCTAGATCAAAATTATCCAGTTGCGCTTTAAACTGACCTTGTTGGTTAGTTTGGCTAAGCTGCTCAACGCAAAGTTTGCTATTGTCACTTTTCCAGCAATGTTGCTGCACCGAAAAATCGCCATTGTCGATATTAAATTCAATTGCAACCGCCGGTTGTGTGCTAACACGAATAACATTATCAGTAAGTAATACATCACTGACACGGCCTTGCCATACTTGATTAATAAATTTACCAGCAACTTCAAATTGAGCTTCTCCGTCAGCGGCATCTAAATTAAGTTGCAGTTGATGATCAGCTTTATCACCTGCAGCTGCTATAGTAAAACTGTTGATATGACGACCAGATACGCTCGCATCGGTGAGTTTTAAACTCACATTGGTTTGCCAATCAGCGGCATAATTAAAGTCTGTTTTGAGCGCTAAATGTTCAATCGCAATATCAGCAAAGCTTAAATGACTGATGCCAACATCTAAATTAACTATCGGCTCCAATCGTTGCCCAGTTATCGCAAGCTTACCTTCACCAACGCCGGTAAATTCGAGTTCATTTTGCTGCGCTTTATTTAAATGTAACAGCCCTTTAATATTCCACTGCTTAGTGATATCACCAGATAATGTAAGTTTATTTTCACCACTGGCAAGCTCAAACTTATCAATACTTGCATACAGTGAGTTATTTAAATCAAAGTCTGAGGCAAAGCTAAATGGTATATCGTTCAGCGTACCAGCTAGCTGAGTATTGGTCATTTTCAGCTGCCATTGCTGCTGCTTAGCACTGAAAACACCGTTAAATTGCCCTGAAAGATCACTTGTTAGCGCATCTGTTAGGTACTGGGCTTTCAAATGAGTTAATTGCCCTGAAAACTCACTATGAATACCTTTATCCCAACGCGCAGACGCTGTAATAGTGGCTTTACTCTCGTTCGCTAACAATGACAAGTCATCGACGTGGATCTGGGTTAGGCCACCTTTAAGAGAGGATTTTAACTGTACCTTTGGGTATGCCACCAACTGACTTTGTGCTATTAGCTGTAACTTATAATCATCAGCATTACCTTTGCCAGTTAACTGCACATCACTAATCTCTAAAGCGTTGTTATCTACTTCAAGCTGCCACTGAGTAATATTTGCATTGACTGAAAAAGGAAAGTTTATCGTTTTTAAATCTGCGTTTATTTTTGCACTTAGCGGATATTGCCCTTGGGTGACTACATCTAGTTGCAAATCGTGTAAATCACCATCCACAGCCAAACTGAGCTGATGCTCTGGATTGTTAAGAGTTATTTTTGCCGTAACCGGCGTATCATCAACTAAGGAGGCTTTTAATTGGCTACTCAAATGCCATTGCAAATAGTCAGCACTGAATGAAGGTAATATCAGTTGGTTTTTTGCAATTGAGAAAGCACCTTTAATATCTGTAATTTCATGACTTTGCTCACCCTGTACAATCGTTACTTTCGATACCAATAATTGCTCAAGTGTTGCTGCAAGCGGCGAGCTAAAATGGATGTCAGGTAACGCCGCAAGTGCCGTTAGTGGTTCGCTAGGAGGTGATTGAGTCTCTTTGAGCAGCACATCAACTTGAGCAATTGAGAGTGAGTTTAACGTCACCAGGGATTGCTCTGCCGAGGCTGACAGCGCAAATTTTGTCACTGTGACATCAGCGCTGGGATGAGCAAGCTTAAACGATGCAATTGCGATACGTTTAATCGAAATTGCTATCGGTAAACTGATTTCATCAGTACTACTGGCAACTGGCAGCTCTGGAACAGTCGCTTCATCATCAGCTAAATTTTGTGAAGTATCGGGCAATACCAGTGCCATGCTCTGCGCACTTATATTTTCGATGCAAATACCTTCACATCCCCACCAATATAGATCGAGTTTTAAGTTTTTAGCATTAAAATCTAAGCCACCTTGTTGAAACCGCACATCAAATGAATCGTTATATAAAAAACGGCCATTGTTAATATCTATGTGTAAGCCATCGACTAGTTTGTTTGCGGTATAGGCAATCAACTGATTACCCGGTGCTGTAAATAATAAACAAAATACCAGCACGAATACCGAGGCAAGAAACACTGTGAGTGCGGTGATGATTTTTTTCATTCTTGACATTAAATTTCAGGCCCTATGGTAATACTTAATCGTGTACTGTTACTTTCTTTAGTGAGTCCCCACGCGTGATCAATTCTCACAGGGCCTACTGGTGTTAAATAACGAATACCAAACCCAGCCCCCACTTCTACACGGTCAGTAAAGTCATTGGTCGCTGTACCGCTGTCTACAAATAAGGCTGCTCGCCAACTTTCTGCAAACTGGTAATTATATTCAACAGTACCTGTAATTAGATATTTACCACCAATCAAACGACCGGCTTCATCTTCAGGTGATATTGATTGATATGCAAAACCACGTACGCTTTGATCACCACCAGCATAAAAACGCAGTGAAAATGGTACGTTATCAATATCATCAACCAACATTGCACCAATATTTGCTTTTAAAAAAATCAGATGTCGGTCAAGGTATGTTTGCAACCAAGCATTTTGTATCTGCATTCTGACGATATTAGTGGTTGAAAACATGTCCTTTAAGCCAAACTCTGCCGACACCAGCCATTGATATCCTGATGATGGTGTTGTGCCTCCCTCAGCAACTTTTTTAGCGTAACTGAGCCCGGGCATTAACATTTTTGAGCTTTGCTCTGTATCGCCAATTCGGTATGTTTCACGATCGCGGCGTAAAAAAGCGGTACGAACCCAGTTATCATTGGTCAACCATTGCCGTTGTAGTTGCCCAGTGAGAATTTTACTGTATACGTCGTTAGTTAACTCATCTTCTAACTTGTAACCAACAGAAAAACGCCATAAGTCATCATTTGGATCATCAACAGGGACAGTGTAACCAAGTGAAATATCTTGCTGACGCTGTGACACATTTAAGTTACTTTCAAGGTAGTGGCCATTTTCAGTGATCCAAGGCTTAGACCATTTAAAACGCACTTTGGGCCCCAGATCTGTACTGTAGCCGCCGCCTATTTCATAACTATTGGCAGGTTTGTGTAGCACGTCAACCCTAATAGGCACTTGCTTATTTGCACGATTAGAAATATCAGCGTAAACACGTACGCTGGCAAAATAAGGAGTGGTTGAAAGCGCTAAGTTATACTCAGATACCAAGGTTGCTTTATAAGCTTCACCTTGCTGAAATTTTGCAATAGAACGGATGTATTTTTCAGCTCGAGTTTCTTCACCTAAAACTAACTCACCAAATTGATAACGAACACCGGTGTCGATCGTTAGGATCACTTCAGCACTGTTATTCTTTAATGAAATTGCGAGTTGGTGTGCTAGCCATTTAACATCAAAATATCCTAACTCAAGCAATTGCCCTTCAATTTTTTTACGCGCCGCATCATAGTTACTGTGATTTAAAATATCCCCTTGATTTAAATTAATAGTGTTGATGCTATGCTTGAGTAGAGGGTCATCTTTACCATCACCTTGGACAGTAATACGTACGTCTGCAATTCGTGTTACAGGTCCGCGCTCAATAGTGGCCACTAAGGTTTGTGTTTCATTATTATAATTTAACTTAATGGTCGGTTTATAATAACCAAGTGCTTTTAAACTACTCGCCACTTGTTTTTTTGCATGACTTAACAAAGTACTGGTTGCATTGTCACCTTCTAATTGTTTTAAGTACAGCGCAACGTTTTTTTCAAGATCGCCCTTAATACCATTAATTTCATAACTAGTTACCACTTGCGCAGCTGCAAATACATGAAACGAAAAAAATAAAAATAAACCAACCGCAAAGCGAGTTAATATCCAACTAGGCAAGTAATTTCCTTACTTAAAAACAATTTACCGATAATTATTGAAATAGTACCATATTGAAGTCACTTCACGCAGTAACTCAAATGTGAAAATTAGTACGCTTATGTGCTTTATTTTGGTTACAATAGTCGATACTAATTTGAAATAATTTTATTGAGTTTTTAAATGCACTTTCCTGATGATGACAATGGCCAACTTTTAGCTGAAATCGCCGCTGCGGGTATAGATTTGGCCCAAATGCACAAAATTGATTTCTATATTTTATTTGAGCAAAAAGTAGATGCCGAAAAGTTTGCCACCGCGATAGCCAAAGATGAACTCTCCCCTGCCACCGAATTAGTGCAATGCACAGACACCGGTATTTGGGAAGTGGTAACTCAGGTAGAGATGGTGCCAGATCACACTTTACTTGGCCAAACAGAGCAATATTTAGAAAGTATTGCAAATGGCTATAACGGTTATGGTGATGGCTGGGGATTAATGGATGGCGACGACGCCTAAGTCTAAAATCAGTTAAGCTTATTAATAGCTTAGCTGATTTGCCTTTCTGAAGTTACCTTGATAATCAAATAGTTTATCGGCAACCTTCCAGCCATATTTTTTACTCTTTCTAGCAATAACAAAATCCGGTGCAACAAGCTGCATCTGTCCAGCAATAACTTGTCCAGCTGACTTATATTCTGTGGGTGTTTGACCATTAGCAGTACCCTGAGCAAATTGTTTATTAAACGCATAACGGGCGCCGGACTTTGAGAAATCATAAATTTCATCGCAACTAGCACCATCTTCATCATAATAAGTAACTTTAATAATATGTTCGTTATTTGCAAGGCTAACAACACTTAAACCACTGCAACGTAATACCAATGCATCTTTTAAATTTAATGCAGCACGTAGTTTATCATCAGGATCAGCCATTACCTCATGGCAAGACTGGCACTGACGTGCGGCAATATCATTTTGCGCACCACACGCTTCACATTCTTTAAAGCGAAAACGGTAATCACATTGCTCTTTTGAGCCATCATCATCTTCGAGTAAACCTTGGCAGCGACGGCCAAAATGCTCAATCACTTTACCTTGTGTATCGGTTTTTCCCCAAAATATATTGGCAAAACCACAACCCGGGCAAAGTACTTGTACAGGCTCGTTATCACTATCGCCTTTTTTACTTCCTACTTCGGGGTAAAATAAGTCAAAGCCATTACCTGCATAATCAATTACCAAACACTCGGTTTTCCCTTCGCTTAAACGCAGGCCTCGACCAACAATTTGTTGGTATAAACTAACCGACTCTGTCGGGCGTAAAATAGCAATAAAATCAACATGAGGCGCATCAAACCCAGTGGTGAGCACCGATACATTGACTAAATACTTTAGTCGGCGCTGCTTAAATTCCATAATAATACGGTCACGTTCAGCGTTAGGAGTATCCCCGGTGATCAAAGCCGTTTGTTGTTCAGGCAAATAACCATAGACTTCTTTTGCATGCATTACAGTCGCAGCAAAAATCATGATCCCTTGGCGTTGCTCGCTGTACTGAATAACTTGCTGCATAATAGCTTTGGTTGCTCTGCTATGCTTTTCTAGCAACTGGTTCATATCATCGGCTGTATAGCGTCCGAAGGAATCACTTTGTAAAGAAGAAAAATCATAATGACTGATCGCCGCATCCACTTCCTTTGGCGCAGTCAAATAATGATGCTTGATCATATAACGTAGGGGTAGTTCAAAAATACATTCTCGAAATGGACTCGCTTTATCGCCTCGAACAAAACCATGATAATGACGATAATAAACCCAGCCCATTCCCATACGATAAGGCGTAGCGGTAAGTCCAAGTACTTTTAACTGCGGATTATATGCTTTTAGCGCAACGATCACTTTTTGGTACTGGCTATCTTGCTCACCACTGACACGGTGACATTCATCTATGATCACTAACGAATAATGTTCGTTAAGTTGCTCAAGATTGCGTGACAGCGATTGGATACTGGCAAACGTTACTTGATGTAGCAATGACTTTTGTTTTAAACCCGCAGAAAAAATACTCGCCTGAAGGCCAAAGCTTTTATATTTTTCAGCATTTTGCTCAACAAGCTCTTTGACATGGGCAAGTACTAAAATTTTCTTTCTGGCAATTCGCGCTAACTCAGCGATCACCAAGCTTTTACCTGCACCCGTAGGTAATACAATTAAAGCAGGATCTGAGGTTTTACGAAAATGAGCGACAGTGCGATCAACCGCTTCTTGTTGATAGGGTCGTAGTACATACGTCATAGTGGCAACTTCGAAGGGGTCAACAAATAATGGGGTAATAACTATTTTGTAAATAAAGAGGGGGTATACACCCCCTACAGTATTAAGCTAAGTGGTCGGTAAGTTCAACACCTTGGAATGCTTTAGGGCGTTTACCACGGCCAGTCCATTCAACAATTTCACCCTCAAACTCAATACGGTATTTAGGCATTACTTTTGTGCGTTTATCGTTGGCACCGTCTTGAAGATCATCAAGAGTAAGACCTTTTGCTTTTAACAGATCAAGTACTTCTTGTTTCGCTTGCTGCTGCTGCGTATATTTTGCAATCGCATCGCCAAGTAATGCCTGTGCTTTTTCTAAGTCTGATAGACTCGCTGATTTAATAAAAGCTTTAACTTCTTTCATTTTTTACTCACTAAGTTGTAAAGTTATAAATTAGATATGATTCAACTAAATTATAAGCCTATTCTTTAAAATAGGCCAAGCTGATTAAGCAGTTTTTAAGGATTTTATTTAAACTAAGATTAATCAATAAGATTAGTATAGTCATTTATTAAAGTTAAGTGGTTTATTATTCACTTTATCAGCGCTGAAAAATATACTTAACATGCTTAATTAACATAAATAGTATGTAATCGCTTTATTTTAAAACGAACGTTCATCTCAATATTTTCGCAATTACATAAATTCATTTGATCACTTTATAATACAACTACATCGACGTTATTAGCGTTTTAAACCGCCCCTCTAAACCAATATCATTAATGTTTTTTTCAAGACCAATAGAATAGGATTGCTTTTGGTCAGCCCAAGATAAACTCGTGTACACATTATCGCTATTGTCTTTAAGTACATAAAGGACCCCAGGGTTGCTATTTACATAATAATTCACCGCGTCCGCATCAATATATACGCCACTGCTTTGACTAAAACTAAACATTTTTATAATCACAGTACCAAACGTATCATTCTTGACAATCTGAGTTAACTGATCCCAACCGCTACCGGCAATAAAATTTCCGCCAACGGTTTTACTCATAACAGTAAATTCTTGTTGCAACAATATATTATCTAAAGCAACTGTGTCTCCTGCAAATTGCTCAGACAAATTAGTTTGGTCTGCGGTTGATTGCGCAGCCATGATTTCAGGTTTCAAGCTGTGCAGAAATAGTTCATGGCCATATTTTTGCTCTGCAATGACTTTATCAATATCTTTGATCTGAGATGTGTCGACTAACGCAAACCCATTCGTTTTCGTCTCTACAGCGAGCCGTATATAGTCTGTATCTTGAGCTGCATTAACTTTATCATGTTCGTGCAGTTCAATTGGCGTTTCTGTAAAAGAAAACACCTGAGCGCCCTGCTGTTGCGCTGCATGTTCTGCAAGAAAAGGATTAGAATTTAAATCGGGCTCATTAGCAAAAGCTACAACCGAGAATACAGCTATCATCGTTGCACTGAATATCACGTTACATTTTTTCATAATAGGCTCTTTATCCATAAAGAAGGCAATTAAGGGTGTTTAACTAACAATCAGTATAGTCGATTAAACACACAACTTGTACCTATATAATAAAATTATTCTTTTAATTTATATCTCGATGACGGTTATAAATAGCAGCCCTTATAGCGTGTACCTCCCCTTTTAAATTAAGCAACAACCACCTTACTTATATTTAAACAGATACAAAAAAGCCCTGTACGTGCAGGGCTTCAACCATCTGAATAATATTAGTTTAAATGCTAGGTACTAATTTAATTGCGCCCTGCTCTACTTTCATATCTAAAGGTAATTTACTTAATAGCGCAACCTTAGGATCATTCATATTTAATCTATAGACTGGGTTTACAGCTAAAAATCCGTTAATAACTTTCATTGCTTCATCATCAAGCACCGCTAGGTTTCCCTTAAAACCGCCCGCGTCGATAGTTGAATCAAGCAATTTTACATTCCGTAGAAATACCGCTTTTTTCTCACTATCATAAAATGGCGCACCTTCTATTTGCAGCTTCAGACGCACTGGGTATTTAAGTGCGAAAGCATTTATAACAGCACTCGAATCTGCACCTAATACGATTACATCACGATTATCAGGGCCGACATTCACGCTTAAATCATTCACATTAAACTGTACAGGTAACCCCATCAAGCTGACTTCTTCACTAAGTTTTGGTAATTGCTGGTTAAGTGCTGTTTCAATTTCGCTGCTAGTAAATGAATAAACAGATACGCCGTTCGTGGTGTTACAAGCAGAGAGTAATAAACAGCTAATTAATAAAATATACTTCATTGTTTTTCCTTTACTATAATATTATCGTCAAAAACCAAATAAAAACAAAAGCCGCACAACGGCGGCTTTATTTAATCTGCGGCGCCCTAGATTATTTAAATGCTAAATACCGCTTTTAAACGTCCTAGTGTGTCAGCATCAACTGAACCTTGAGCCAGAGCCAATAACTGTTTTAAGTAATAATGTAGATCAGCTTGTTCACCGCGATGCTTATCGTCAAGCATTGCAACCTGCTCAGCCATACGAGGTGCTCCCTCAGGACTGGCAACATTAGCTAGAATTTCCATTCTTAACATCAGTTGCGTAATGGTTAAATGCGTATCAGCACACCCTTGCCATTGTGCAGGTATTGCTTGCTGGTTTTCAAGCGCACTAAATAAAGCGCTAAAATCAGCCTGTGCTGCTTGTTCTGTCAGCACGGCTAATTTACCATCAATGTTAGCTAATAGCTTTTGCATGCGGTTATTTAATTCTTTGCTCCCTTCAAGCACAATTAGCTTAGTGCGTAAATCTAGTAATTGCGCTTTTTGATTAACCGCTGGTAATGCGTCTTCAAGTTCACTCAACTGTGCTGCGATAACTGCGTTGTCGGCGGCTTGTTGCTGCTTATGCTGAGCAAACTCTTCACTGCGTTTGGCAAATGTCACATCGTTGCATTGACGGAATTTTTGCCATAATGCATTTTCAGCTTTTACACCCGCAAAGCCTATTCCCTGCCACTGCTGTTGCAGCTCTTTGAGCTGCTGACAAGCATCAGCTAAGTCTTCACTTACTGATAATTGCTGTGCTTGTTCAACGAGTGCATTTTTTGCTGCCGCGTTGCTTTTATGAAACGCATTCAACGCATTGAATACTTGCTGTTGCTGCGCTTTATATTGTGTTTGCAAAGCACGGTATACTTTTGGCTCTACATTACCAGCATTACGCCATACTTTATTGATACGATTGTATTGGCTTTCAAACTCTTTCCAATCAAACTCATCGCTCGTCGTATCAGTATCAGCCAATGATTTCATCTGAGTGATAATCGCTTCGCGTTCAAGTTTCGTCGTTTCGCGCTGTTGTTCAAGTTGCGCAAAATGTTCACGACATGGTGCAAATAATAGCTCTATCTTGTCATCAAACTCTTTACCTTGCGCCTGCTCTTGCTCGGTATCTAAACGTCCAAGCTCATTCCAACGACGGCGTAATGTTTTCACTTCGTTTGCGCGCGCCTTGGCATCTGTGCAAGGTTGATTGAGCAAACTGGTAATTTCAGTTAGTAGCTCTTCACGCTTAGGGGCAGACGCATACTTTTGCCAATCACGAGCATTTTCTAACTGCTGCTCAAGATCTGCTTTGACTTTTTCAAGACTTTGCTGACTAACTGGAGTTAACGTTTCATACAGCTCAATAAAGCCTTTAAACACACCAAATGCAACATTAAAACGGCCTTGTTCAATAAGGCGCTGAACATCGCGTCCTTTGCGAGTAGCTTGTTGCTGATTTTTTGTTAATGTATCACTAATAGGTGCAACAGCTTTATTCCAGCGTTGTTGTTGCTCATTTAATTGTGCTTTAAAAGGCCCTTGTAACGGCTTAGGTAACTGAGCTAAAGATGCATTCGCCGCTTTATACGTCTGCTTAAATTGGCGATTAGCCTCATCATAATTTGCTTGGTCAATATCGTCAGTGTTGATACTGCTCAATTCTTTTAATGAAGTTTTAAAAACCCTGATCGCTTCACTAAGCTCTGGTAATTTAGCTACTTGCTTAAACAAACTTGTTAATCTGCCAGTCACTTGGTTTTTTTGCCCGCCGTCTTGCAGTTCGCTTTGTGTCAGTGTTTCCTGTGCTTGTGCAACTTTAGCTTCCAACCAATCTTGTTGTATTTGCTCTGGTGTTTCTAAGCCAACTTGTAGCGCATTTTCAATTTCATCACTTAACGCTTCTAAATTTGCCAACGCCAATAATTGTCGTTGCTGCTGAGCTAACCGTTGTTGTTGCTGCTCATGAACAGCTTGTAATTGACTAACTAACTCATTTAATTTTTCGGTTAGTACGATGTATTTATTTGCAACCGTCTCGCGTTGTTCTGGATTTAACCAGGTTAGATCAAGTGCCTGCCATTGCTGGGTTAACTCACCATATTGTTGAGTAACAAGCGCATAGTCTTGTTTTTCACGTAATGCATTAAGTTTTGCCAAAATAACACGAGTATCATTTTGTACTTTTAATGGCATTTCAATTGCTAAACGCTCATTTTCTATATGCGTCTCAAGGGTTAATTTTGCCTCATCATGTGCATGCTTAACTAAGCTTTTCACTAATTGATGGGTGATCACTTGCTCAACAAGGTGCACTTGTAGTTCGCTTGAACCTTCTTTGAACGCCTTTTCAACTAACTTAGGATTAGCCAAACGTTTTAATAGCTTCGCTCTTACTTGCAGTTCTTTTTCTGCAAATGCAAGTTTTTCAAGCGTTTTTACCGGAGCAAAACGCTCTATGTATTCGTTTTTAATGTGGCTAGATAAGTTACTTTCATCACTCAGTACGGCATTTGATATATGCTGTTCTGCTAATTCTTTTAAACTTTGATCTTGTTTATACGCCTGCCACCACAGCACTAAATCATTGACTTTATTAAGCGCTTTTTTACGGATCTCTGCTGAACTATCTTCCAGAGCTAATGCATTTAAAATCGTCGCATCACGCTCTACATCTAGCTTTTCAATTGCCTCTAAACGTACTTGTTGCTTCGGGTGCTTCCACTTCGGGGTAAAAAGGTGTTTAAAGATCATGTTCACTAAACCTTGCTATTTCGTTGTCTGCGGTAAATTCTTTTTGCAATTGTGCTTTGGTTTTTTGCACCATTTCACCATTAGAACCGATGGTGAATTGCTCATTTGTTTGCGCTACTTTTGCTTGGTAAAGCATGACTAATTGCACTGTCTGCTGCTTTTGCTCGTCACTGAGTACCGTGCCATCAGGCCACTTACCTGTTGCGGCACCATACTGGAGGCGTTCGAATAATTCTGGGGTAATTGTTTTTACGAGATTATCGATGTTCATGTCATTTTTTCTTTTTTAAAGTCACTAAAATAACGCGGTTTATTAAATACCAAATACAACCGATTGCAATGGCTGCGGAGCATGCGTACCACGATGGAGTTTCAGGTTCTGGATGTAAAAAGTATAAACTAAAGAATCCACCTAAAAATATCAGTAAAGCAAAAAAAGAATGATTCATAAACATTTGTTGTTTTTGAATGCGTTTTTCGCGCGCTAGCTGTTGACGTTGTTCATCATCAAGCTGCGCTACATTATTCTCACAGTGAGGGCACTGTTGGTGTTTATCGGATATTGACTTATTACAACTAGGACAACGAACAATTGCCATATCTTTCTCCATACTTCGCATAAAAATCTACGCATAAAAAAGGCGCCTTGCGGCGCCCTTTATTGTACGTGTTTTATTTGTCGTTGTCTTTTTTCAATTGCAGCCAATAGCTGAGATCCGAAAAACAACGAGTATCTAATTTTTACAATAACCAAAACATCTCTGATTACACCACTCAATCCTATAACTGAGAGTCTTTTGATTGTTTTGCGAGACGCTTTTCCCAAAAAGTAGCGTTTTTGATCCCTAACTTAACAGGGTCAAATGTGATATCCCCGCCTTTTTTCTTCTGATCTTCGTAATCGCGCAAACATAATAGCGCAGGTCTAGCCACAAAGAATATTGATAAAATGCCCAATATATTTATCCAAGCCATTAAACCTACACCAATGTCACCAATACTCCAGATATAACCAGAGCTGTTTACCATGCCATATGACACCATAAACATAATCACAAATTTCACCATCACAAGCGGAATAGTACCTTTAAAATAACGATTTAAATATGCGATATTGGTTTCAGCAATATAATAATAAGCAAGTATTGTAGTAAAAGCGAAGAAGAACAATGCAATTCCAACAAATGCTTCACCAAAACCACCAAACACGCTGAATAAAGCCATTTGCGTGAAAGCAGCTGAACCAACTTCAGTTGCAGCATCAACGTTTTGTACAATAAATTGCCCTGCAGGTAATTCACCCACTACATTGTATTGCTGGGTAATTAAAATCATTAATGCTGTCGCAGTACAAACAAAAATAGTATCAACATAAACAGAAAAAGCTTGCACTAAACCTTGTTGGGCTGGGTGATCAACTTCGGCCGCAGCAGCTGCATGCGGTCCGGTACCTTGACCAGCTTCGTTAGAATAAATACCACGTTTTACACCCCAACCAATAGCGGCACCAAAACCGGCCTGTGCGGTAAACGCATCTGTTATGATTAAAGAGAAGATATCAGGTACTTTATCGATATTTAAAAATACCACGATTAAAGCTAATACTATGTAGCCTAACGCCATAAATGGCACCACAATCTGAGTAAAGTTAGCAATACGCTTAATACCACCGAAGATAATAAACGCTAAAACAATAAGAATAATTGCCAAAGCAACCAATTTAAAGCTACCAACTTCACCAAAACTCGTTGAAACCATAGTGCCATCACCAAACACTTGGGTAAACGCGTTGCCAACTGCATTGGCTTGCACGCCCGGCAGAAAAACACCACATGCAATAATTGCCGACACGGCAAATAAAATCGCCAGCCATTTTTGTTCTAAACAGCGATCAAAATAATATGCTGGGCCGCCGCGATATTGGCCATCTTCTTCTGTTTTATAAATTTGCCCTAATGTAGATTCGGCGTACGCGGTACTTGCTCCTAGAAAAGCCACTATCCACATCCAAAAAATAGCACCAGGGCCACCAAAGCCAATTGCTGCCGCTACACCGGCTATATTACCAACCCCTACTCGTCCAGATAACGACACAGCCAATGCTTGAAAAGATGAGATCCCTTTATCTGAGGTGTTAGGGCTAAATAGTAATTTGCACATTTCTTTAAAATGTCTAACTTGAGCAAATCGGGTTAATACAGAATAGAACAAGCCTGCGCCTAGGCATAAATAGATGAGTGCATTACTCCAAACAACATCATTAACAGCGCTTACAAAAGCTTCCATGGATATCCTCTATAGTTATATTTATTATTTTCTAGTTACGATACTCTGCTGTAGCTACTCAGAATGCGCGACATATGGCTATGGGAAATAAGGTAACAACATTACTACCTCCCCTGCAACTTTTTGAATATTAACTTAAACGATCTAAGTTTGTTAACACTTATTTTTCAAAACAACTACTTGTAAAACTTAATTAACCCTACGTGGTTTTATGCAGGTAACTTAAATATACGGCTCGAACAGAGCTTGGAAAAGATTTAAGTAACACATTAAACAAATATCATCGCTTTATTAGCGTCGCTAATGCCATTCATCGCGATTAAAAAAACTAAGGGCATCGATATGAATGATGCCCTTAGTACAAACGCGTTATCTTAATTTATCTACTACGTTAACAATCGCAGCCAAGGTGTCTTGGCCAAATTGATATGAACGGCGATCTGACCAGCCATAATCAGGATCTGGTAAACCATCGTTATCCTTAAATGGCATTTCAACCGTATAAGCAAGCGCTTTAAATTCTTCTGCAACAGCTGATGACCCCACCGTTAGATTGGCTTGACCTGGCTCATCTTTCGGGTAACCGTGGACATCTTGAAACTCAGGAGTCACTATGTGCAATGCCGCTTTAAAACTGTCTTCTAAGTCTTTTAAGCGTGCATCATAGCTTGGGATACCTTCACTACCGGCTACAAAGTTATATGGAATCGCTTCATCTCCGTGAATATCAAGGTGCATATCAACACCGGTCTCACGCATTTTATTTAGCACTAAATATACTTCTGGGCTATTTTCCATGCTGGGAGTTTGCCATTCACGATTTAAGTTAACTCCTTTTGCGTTAGTACGTAAATGCCCGCGAGCACTGCCATCAGGGTTCATGTTCGGTACGATGTAAAATACCGCTTTTGATAACAATGCTGCTGCATGTGGATCTTCATCATCTAATAACTTATGTAATACACCTTCAACAAACCATTCGGCCATCGTTTCGCCTGGATGTTGACGGGCTGTTATCCAAATAGTTTTCTTATTTTCATCACTTTCGCCACCAATGCGCAGTACGCTCATATCACGGCCATCAAGTGTTTCACCTAAGGTTTCAAGCTGACAGGCTTCTTGGCTTTGTGCCCATGTGATTAGATCTAAGTGACGCTCGTAGCTATATGGTGCAAAGTAAGCAAAATAAACACAGCCACATTCTGGCTCAATCTCAAATGATAACGTGCCATCAGCATAGTTTGAAGGAACACGAAACCAGGTTTGGCGATCATATGATGCAACTGCCTGATAACCTTCCCAGCCGTCAGGATAAGCTGAATTTTCAAGGTTATTGATATGTAATTTATGGCTTTGAAAAGGTGTTGTTTCTAAACGGAAATGGAACCACTGAAAAAAATCAGATAAATGATCTTTATTGATCTCAAGCTGAATATTAAGTGGATCGGTCGCGGCAATGACCTTGATATTGCCACTGTCAAAATTACTGGTGATTTTCATTTTATTAAACCTATATATGAAAAATTAATCGCTAACTCATCGCTTGTTAGTTAGAAATTAAATAACGCCTCACTATAATGGACGCATTGTTATTAAAATGTAGCAAACTGGATACAGCCTACCACATGGCTTGGGTTTTGAAAAAACATTCATGACTAAAAAAGCCAGCGAATGCTGGCTTTTTGTAAAGATTTTTAAGCTATTACCAATTAACGTGGCAAGCTTGGGAATGAAACCTCGGCCATATCGCGCATACAACGCACAACTTGGCAGCTGTAACCAAACTCATTATCGTACCAAACATAAAGTACAATACGGTTGTCATCAACGATAGTGGCGGTTGAATCAACTACACCCGCATAACGACTGCCGACTAAATCGGTAGACACAATCTCAGTAGAGGCCGTGTAATCAATTTGGTCGCGTAACTCTGAATGCAGAGCAGCATGGCGTAAGAACGAGTTTAACTCCTCAACCGTGGTGCTGGTCGCAAGGTTTAAGTTCAAAATAGCCAGAGACACATTCGGTGTAGGTACACGGATTGCGTTACCCGTTAATTTGCCTTCAAGTTCTGGTAATGCTTTTGAAACAGCTTTAGCTGCGCCAGTCTCAGTGATCACCATATTAAGTGCTGCGGCACGGCCACGACGATCTGCTTTGTGGTAGTTATCAATCAAATTTTGGTCATTAGTGTACGAGTGAACTGTTTCAACGTGACCATTGTTAATACCAAACTTATCATTAAGTGCTTTTAATGTTGGTGTGATTGCGTTGGTAGTACAGCTTGCTGCACAAACAATTTTATCTTCCGGTTTGATATCGTGGTTATTAACACCATATACGATGTTTTTGATATTGCCTTTCGCCGGTGCTGTTAATAGTACTTTTGCAGCGCCTTTTGATTTTAAATGTAAGCCAAGGCCAGCTTCGTCTTTCCAGATCCCCGTATTATCGACGATCAATGCGTTTTCAATACCATATGCTGTGTAGTCAATTTCATCTGGAGAGTTAGCATAGATCACCTGAATGTAGCTACCATTGGCTTTTATTGCATTACGTTCTTTATCAATGGTGATTGAACCATTGAAAGGACCATGAATTGAATCACGACGTAATAGGCTAGCACGCTTTTCAAGGTCGCCGTCTTTACCACCACGAACAACGATTGCACGTAAGCGTAAATCCGCATAAGGACCTGATTTTTCAATTAACAAACGCGCTAGTAAACGACCGATACGACCAAAACCATATAACACTACATCGCGTGGCTCTTTGGCTTGTGAGTTTACAATTTCAGCTAACTCGTCGTTTAAATACTCTTCGATAGAACGACCATTTGCAACATCGTTAAATAAATAACCATAAGCCAGTTTACCAATATCGATACGGGCAGAGTTTAAATCCATTTTGCTAATAGCTTCTAAAAACGGAAAGCTTTCGCGTAAACGTAGTTTAGTACCTTCAAACTGTGCCACTGTTTTGTGAGATTTGATGATATCAATTGTACTGGCATTGACGAGAGGACGGCCATATACCGCGATTTCAATACCACGATTACGATAAAGCTTACCAATGATAGGTTGCATGCTTTCTGCGTAATCTTGGCGTTCTTGCCAACTATTTGTGTATTCTAACTCGTGAGATGAGGTCATTTTATTTACCTAATTAAACAATTTTTGAACGGATAGCCATAAGACGTATTGAATTTTGAGAGCAACACGCCTCAGTGGGCTTCGCTATTCTAATTTAAACTAACTTTATTCTCCACTGTTAGAGATCAATTCATTACGCTAGAATAACAAGGTAATTATTAAGGTGAGGTTAAGGGATGTTACTAAGAGCAAGTGTTTTACTGAGTTTTTTGGCATTAACTGGGTGTGAAGAACCGTTGACACTTGCAAAGGTGTGTAAAGAAACCCCAGGTTTATGTAATGATTTAAATACCGATAGTCACTGTAAAGCACAGCGTGCTGATGTGATCATGGCGCGTTACCATGAATACAAACAACCGACTGACGATAACAAATATTTATTATTAAAGGGTTTTGAAAAATACGATAGATGCGTATCGCTGGCGGCAAAAATTGAGCATATCAAGTTAAAAGAAAAAACCACCTCCCGCGTTGAAGCGCATTTAACCAGTATCAAGGAAATGACACGGTTATTTCAAGATACCAAAAATACTAACCACCCTGGGTTGTTGTATTATCACTGGTCACGCAATAATGACCAATCAGCCCTGACTAAATTACTTGCGCTTGAAAACGATCCTAGTGTCACTGAGGACGCTGAAATCCAGTTTTTCTTAGCCAGCTACTATATTAAGTTTGATGAAGATAAGACCATAGACTTACTGTATAAAACGTTAGAGCTAAACAAAGCTGAGCAAACTCCAAACCCCGAAATATTCACCACATTGACCAGTTTGTTTTATAAGCAGGAAAAATATAAGCATGCCTATACTTTTGCAAAAATTGCGCAGCTTTCTGGGATAACCAATGTTGAAATATTCCCAATTGAACAGCAGCTAACAGCAACAGGAAAAAGTCTCAGCGGATTAGATACCCTCGCACAGCAAACCTACGACAGTATTCAAGCTGGGCAGTTTGTTTCACCACGGGATTTTTAATCGCGTTCAAACTTAGTTTATAGAAAAGAAAAAGGCAGCTGACGCTGCCTTTTTTAATTTATTTGCTCGTACCAACTTCAACACGAGTTTTGAGCTTTTGACCAGGTCGAAAGGTGACGACGCGTCGTGCCGAAATAGGGATATCTTCCCCAGTTTTCGGGTTACGGCCAGGCCTTTCTTTCTTGTCACGAAGATCAAAGTTACCAAATCCAGAGAGCTTAACCTGCTCGCCTTTTTCAAGCGCTGAGCGGATTTCTTCAAAAAACGCTTCAACTAAATCTTTGGCATCCTTTTTATTGATCCCCAATTTTTCAAATAGGTGTTCAGCTATGTCGGCTTTAGTAAGCGCCATATCTAGTCCCTCAACGATGCATTAAACTGTTCGGCCAGTGCGGCCACCACGTTATCAACTACTAGATTGATATCTTTCTCTTCGAGTGTTCTATCAACCGCTTGCAGTGTTAGAGCAATCGCCAAACTCTTATAATTTGGCTCAATACCTTTGCCCTTATACACATCGAATAAGTTTAGGTCAACCAATTGATTTCCGCCAACTTTTTCTATCACTGATAAAATGTCGCCAGATTTCACCTGATCTTCCACTAAAATAGCGATGTCGCGGCGGTTTGAAGGGAACTTCGAAACCCCTACAGCCTCTGGTAAATTTCTTTTTTCAATGGCTGTCATTTCAATTTCAAACACGTAAGTCGCATTATTGATATCTAACGATTTTTGTACTTGAGGATGAATAGCACCAAAGAAACCGACCTTTTTACCTTCAACATAAATCACCGCAGATTGGCCCGGATGTAAGCCATCTGATTGCTCCGCTTTGATTTCAAAACGCGTTATATCATTGGTTAATGAAAGTAATGCTTCAACGTCACCTTTTAAGTCATAAAAATCAACGGTGCGCTTTTCTTCAACCCAATGTTCACCATGTGCCAGACCAGTAATAGCACCACCGATAACTGCAACTTGGTTTACGCCATTCTCTGCGTTTTCATCACGTAGAAATTTAAGGCCATGCTCAAATAAACGAATACGTGGCTGCTGGCGGTTTTGGTTATACATTACTGATGCAAGTAAACCTGGCATAAGGCTCACACGCATTGCCGACATTTCAATCGAAATTGGATGTGGCAAAATAAGCGCGTCACTGTCTGGGTGTAAAATAGCCTGTGCTTTAGGATCAACAAAGCTGTAAGTGATCGCTTCTTGATAACCACGAGTCACTAACGTATTGCGAAATTTGCTCACTGCAATATTGGCTTCGTTATGAGTGGTCATTTTTAATTTAGCAGTCGGAGCTACGTTTGGAATACTGTTGTAACCATATACGCGAGCAACTTCTTCAATTAGATCTTCTTCGATACGAATATCAAAACGGTAGCTTGGTACATCTGCACTCCACACACCATCGACAATTTTCACATCAAGCCCTAAACGGGTTAAAATGTCGGTTACTTTCGCATCTTCAATATGATGACCAATAACACGGTCTAAACGCGCACGACGAAGACGCACTTCAGTGACCTTAGGAAGCTTATCTTTTGCAACAGCTTCAACTACAGGGCCTGCTTGACCGCCTACAATCTCAAGTAACAACGCAGTTGCACGTTCTATTGCATCATGTTGCAGCGCAAAATCCACACCACGTTCATAACGATGCGATGCATCTGTGTGTAAACCATAGCTACGGGCTTGCCCTGCGATAGCAACTGGATTAAAAAACGCACTTTCTAATAGAATATCCGTTGTTTGCTCGGTAACGCCTGATTGCTCACCGCCAAAGATACCGGCAATCGCCAGCGCTTTGTTATGGTCGGCTATTACTAAGGTAGATTCATTCAACTTAGCAGTATTACCATCTAGTAATACCAGCTCTTCACCAGCATGGGCGCTACGTACTTTGATACCGCCTTCAATCGCATTTAAATCAAAAGCATGCATTGGATGGCCAAGTTCAAGTAACACATAGTTAGTTACATCAACCACAGGGTCAATTGCGCGCACGCCACTACGACGAAGCTTCTCAACCATCCAAAGTGGTGTTGTGGCGTCAAGGTTGATGCCTTTGATCACACGCCCTAAATAACGTGGGCAGGCTTCATCGTTTACTAGTTCAATTGATACTTTATCATCAATAGTTGCTGCAACCGCTGGTATCTCTAGGGCTTTAACATCAATACTGTTAAGTACGCCCACTTCACGAGCGATGCCTTTAATACCTAAACAGTCACCACGATTCGGGGTTAAATCAACATCAATAATGTTGTCATCAAGGCTTAAGTATTCACGTAAGTCTGTGCCCACTGGTGCATCAAGTGGCAACTCCATGATACCGTCGCCTTCTTCGCTAATACCCAGCTCCACGAATGCACACAGCATGCCGTGAGACGGTTGACCACGTAGTTTGGCTTTTTTAATTTTAAAATCGCCCGGTAATACAGCGCCAACCATAGCTACTGCAACTTTGATACCTAAACGGCAATTTGGCGCACCACATACAATATCTAATAGCTCATCGCCACCGACATTGATTTTAGTTACACGTAGTTTATCTGCATCAGGATGCTGACCACATTCAACTACTTCACCGACAACAACGCCAGAGAATTCTGCAGCAGCGGGCTCTACACCATCTACCTCAAGGCCGGCCATCGATAACTGTTCCGAAAGAGCCTGCGTGTCAATTGCAGGATTAACCCACTCTCTTAACCACTTTTCACTAAATTTCATGTTATTTCTTCACTCTTAACGGAACTGATTAAGGAATTTCAAATCGTTTTCGAAAAACGCACGTAAGTCATTTACACCATAACGCAGCATGGTTAAACGCTCTACACCCATACCAAAGGCAAAACCAGTGTATTTTTCTGGATCAATTCCCACTGATTTAAGCACGTTAGGGTGCACCATTCCGCAACCTAATACTTCTAACCATTTTCCGTCTTTACCCATCACATCAACTTCCGCTGAAGGCTCTGTAAATGGGAAAAATGAAGGACGGAAACGAATTTCCATATCTTCTTCAAAAAAGTTACGCAAGAAATCGTGCAAAATACCTTTAAGCTCAGTAAAGCTTACATCAGTATCAACCATCAACCCTTCAACCTGATGGAACATCGGCGTATGTGTTTGGTCGTAATCGTTACGGTATACACGCCCTGGAGAAATAATACGCAGCGGCGGTTGCTCAGCTTCCATGGTGCGAATTTGCACACCACTGGTTTGCGTACGCAACACCAGTTTTGGATTAAAGTAAAAGGTATCGTGATCAGCACGCGCTGGGTGATGCTCAGGAATATTTAGCGCGTCGAAGTTATGAAAATCATCTTCTACTTCTGGGCCAGATTTAACCGCAAAACCTAATTCGCCAAAAAAGCTCTCAATCCGCTCAATGGTACGCGTCACTGGGTGTAAACCACCTGTTGGCATAACACGACCGGGTAATGTTACATCGATTGTTTCAGCGGCTAATTTCTCTTCAAGGGCTTTGCTTGCTAATAATTCGCGCTTGTCGTTAATCGCAACTTGTACATCTTGCTTAGCTTGGTTAATTACTTGGCCTGCTTCTTTGCGTTCTTCAGGGGCAATTTTACCAAGGGTTTTTAATAGATTCGTGATTTCGCCTTTTTTACCAAGGTAGTTAACCCTGATATCTTCAAGCTGCGCGATTTCACTGGCACTGGCGACCGCCTCAAGTGCTTGCGCTAATATATTTTCTAAGTTCATTCGATACCTGATCTGTCACAGAAGGTGATTTAAGTAATAGCTAATGATAACTGAAAGCAATGGCTAGATTCCAGACCTTATACCAATCTTATTGAATTCTTTCCCATTCTGGTTAAGTAAAATGGGAACTTAAGCTATGTTGTAAAAGAATTTAGAGTTTTAGAGTGGATTTTATGAAAGGAATTGTCAATTTACGTTGTGCAGCCATCGATGCATGGTCAAGTTTATCAAGCACATCAAGTAGCGCACGCATATCACGACTCAAACGCGTTAATAAAAAGCGCGCACATTCATCACTGAGCTCTAAGCCGCGCATATTGGCACGCTTTACTAAGGCTTCGGCTTTGTCATCATCACTCATAGAACGGATTTGAAATGTCGTACCCCATTTTAATCGTGACTCAAGATCCGGCAGGCTAATATTTAGCATGTCTGGTAACAGATCCGCTGTCACTACCAAGCACTTACCCGGTTCGTTAAAACGATTAAAAAAATTAAACAACGCTTTTTCCCACGCATCGTTACCTGCTACTAAGTGCACGTCATCAATACACAGCACATCAAGGGCATCTAAGCCATCGAGCACCATAGGACCGAAATCAATCACTTCGCGCATTGATAGCAGCATAGTTGATAAACCATGCTCTTGAGCATGAATACAGGTTGCATACAGTAAATGCGATTTACCTGAATCCCCTAAGCCACACAAATAAGTATATTGAAAAGTGGTTGCTAAACTTTTAAAGGCATTTTTTAAATGACTCACTTCCAGTGAATTTTCACCACCAAAATAAGAGGCAAACGTTTCATCATCCGGTAACGTCACCGGCAATGCCATTTGCACCGGCTCCATTGCCGGCATTACAAACCAACCCATTGATATTCTAAATCGTCTTGCGCTGTCACAGGATAAAACGCACGAGGGTCAACAAAGGGTTGAAAAGCGCGGTCGAGCTCTAAGGCTTTTTGTAAATCATGCATACTGCCAGTATGATTTATCGCAAAACTAACCATATCAGCGGTACGAGAACGAATTGTCACTTGGGTAACCACGCTTAAGCTCTGTAGCTGACGTTTAGCAAGCTCTATATCGACAAAGTTAGTGGTGCCTTTTAATTTAAACACCGCTTGGGCAAGCTGCGTTGTAGAATTTGGATCAACCGCATATTCATTGGCCAAGCCTGCCGCTAAACTGTCAATCATTAAGGCTATGGCTTGTTGTTTATCACCGGTTACTCTGTTTGCTTCAAACAGCTCATCGTTAGTAAAACGCCAATCCAACAGCCAAACCTCACTGTCAGGTTGTTTGTATAAACGCGCGGTAATACTGCGCTCTGCACTATAGCGGCTTGATGCCTGCTCGACTGGCGTAGAGAAATTTCCCCACACTTCAGGTATTCCCACTAATGCACGGTCTTGTAAATCAAGTAATGGCACCACGACAGGCAAACCACGTCGCGCTGCGGTGCTATAAATTAGTTGCTCTAACTGCGGATAGCTTTCTTGGGTAACAAGTTCGCGACGCCAGTTATCTTCTATGGCAAGCCAAATAGCCACCAGCGGACGACGCGTCCCCCACAATGGTAAATTAAGTTCTTTGACGAGTGCGTTGATTTTGTTTGCTTCAAATTTAACCACGAGATTAAGCTGACCATTGGCTTTTTCGTCGTATTCAAATTTGAGCATGTAATCTGATATATCTTTACTACGTCGCTGAGCCGTTGGATTTTTGTCCGCATTCGGATCGCCACTGACCTTAACCAGTACATTTAGCAACGCTTCGCGGCTGGCGCTTAGTCGAGCATCGCGAGATTTGTCAGATACTTTTAATACGTCCTGATATAGATCAGTAACTTCAACCGCAGTTGCAGTGAAACTTAGGAAAATGGTGGTAATAGCAATAAATAATCTAGACACAGGGCATTAGTTCTTGGTTTTAAACTGATTTGATCCTAATTCAAAGCACCCAACAAAGCAAAAATATATTTGTTAAAACCCACTTACAAATAAGTGTTTGTAATCAATACACAGAAGATCACAGCGGCATCCTCTATAGGGATCGCAATTAGCTTACGAATAAGCGATAAACCGGAGCTTTATCGCGGGTGCTAACAATCTCATAATTGCGCTTAACTATCCCAAATTGGTTTCTAACGCTTTCGAAAACCATTACTATTGCGTATTCTATTGCGCATTCTATTGCAGCAACTAACGGATGCTTACATGCTCGACTTCGCAGTGCTGGGGGTATTTATACCCACCTTCTTTTTTGTCTCTATTACACCTGGGATGTGTATGACTTTAGCCATGACCTTAGGAATGAGTATTGGCGTGCGCAGAACTATGTGGATGATGATTGGCGAATTACTTGGCGTTGCCATTGTGGCTGTTGCAGCAGTCGCAGGGGTGGCAAGTATCATGCTCAACTACCCGACACTATTTAACGTATTAAAATGGCTCGGTGCAGGTTATTTAGTCTACATTGGCATTTCAATGTGGCGAGCAAAAGCAACCATCAAATTAGGCGCAGACAGTAAATTAAAAGTATCTCGCCAAGCGCTATTCTCACAAGGCTTTATCACCGCGATTGCTAACCCTAAAGGCTGGGCGTTTATGATTTCCCTGCTACCGCCGTTTATAAATATTGACTACGCGATTGCGCCACAATTGAGTATGTTAGTCGCCATCATTATGCTCAGCGAATTCACTTGCATGATGCTCTATGCCACTGGCGGTAAAAGTTTACGGCTGTTTTTAAACCAAGGTGACAATATCAAGTGGATGAACCGCATCGCTGGTAGTTTGATGATCGCGGTTGGTATTTGGTTAGCAGTTAGTTAGCGGCCAACTAAGCACAAGACTCACGCGCAATATTCACGACTGAATATTGCGCGCTAAATTTATATCTCTGTTACATCAGCGTTTAATCGCTATTAAACAGCACCTTTTTCATACTGCTCTTTTAAGGCAACCACTCGCTCACGCAATTCATCTGCAGTGACTGCATTGGCAGCAATAGGCTCGCCAACAGTCACAGCGACCAGCGACCATTTCAGTCGTGGAAGTCGCCATTTTGCTTTACGACTAAACATGCTGCCCCATAACCCGCCTAGATGGACAGGTATAACGGCCACCGGTGAACGCTGTATAATACGTTCAATACCACGGCGGAAAATATCAATCGAACCATCGCCAGTTAGCCTCCCTTCAGGGAAAATACCCACTAACTCACCGTTATCTAATGCTTTAGCAACCTCATCAAATGCTTCTTGAAACGCCTGCGGATTAGATTTTTCACTGTCAATTGGGATAGCTTTGGCCATTTTAAATAACCAATGCAACGCGGGAGAATAATAAATGGGGGCAAATACCATAAATCGAATAGGCCTTGGTGATGCCGCTAAAATAAACATCCAATCAACAAAGCTGACGTGATTACTCACCAATACTGCTGCGCCTTCACTAGGAATATTATGATCCCCTTTGGTACGCACTCGATACATACAAATGGTCAATAAATAAACAGCAAAGCGTAAGAAGAACTCTGGCACCTTGGTATAAATATACACAGAGATCAGTAAATTCAATCCTGCCAGTAACAAGAATAACTGTGGGATCGTCCATGCAAATATAGATAGCGTTACAATACTTAACACCGCACTGGCGACCATAAACAACGCATTTAACACATTATTAGCGGCGATGATGCGTGAACGGCTTGATTCGACGGTGCGTTGTTGGATCAAAGCGTACAATGGCACAGTATAAAAACCAGAGGCAATGCCAATGCCGGCCATCCAAATAAAATGCCAATACATGTCACCAGTATGCAGTATTTGTGAAAGTGTAAATAATTCTTCGCTTGGTAGCTGGTAAAAGCTCATTGCAGGCTCTTGGCTCAGTAAGTACAAAAATAATGTGATCAACAACGCGCCAAATGGCACAATACCTAATTCTATCCGCGAGCGAGACAACTTTTCACACAACAGCGAGCCTATTGCGATGCTCAATGAAAACACCACCAAAGCGCTGGTGACGACCAGCTCATCGCCAACCATGACATATTTCACATAATTTGGTAGCGCCGTTAAAATAATCGCCCCTATAAACCAAAACCAGCTGATACCAAGTACCGACTTTCCAACCGACTCAGTTTGTGAATTAAGTACCCTAAATAGGCTTTTGGTGGAGGAGAAAATATTAAAAGTAAACACTAAATTAGGATCATTCGCGGCACTGATTGGAATAGAGCGACTACTCAAATAACCAATAATCGCCAGGCTTATAATTGCCACACAGATGACCGTTGGCCCCACTGTTTGGGTAATGTAATACGTGCCAAACGTTGTGCCAATCAATATAGCCACAAATGTCGCAGATTCAACAAGGCCATTGGCTTTGGTTAATTCATCGGCTGCCACGTGCTGCGGTAAAATGGAATATTTTAGCGGGCCAAAAAAGGTACTTTGTAACCCTGTTAAGAATACCGTGGTTAACATCAACCAAACAGATTGCGTTGAAATGGCCACAGCGCCTACTAGCATAATCGGAATTTCGGCAAGTTTTACGGTGCGGATTAATTTTGACTTTTCCTTTTTTTCAGCAATTTGTCCCGCCATCCCTGAAAATAAAAAGAACGGTAGAATAAATAAGCCTGCCGCTAAGTTAGCATAAAAAGCGCCATCGGCAACATTTGCCGTTTGAAAAATCAATAACAGTAGCACCGCTTGTTTATAAATATTATCATTTAACGCAGAGAAAAACTGGGTGACAAAAAGCGGTAGAAAGCGCTTACTCTTTAGTAAAGCACGCTGATGTTTTTTATTATCTTGCATTGTGATCCTTACAAATTAACCAAACTGGTGAAAAAAAGACTCCAGCTACTAAAAATAGATTACCCAGTTATTGGATAAATTACGATCAAACTTTTACCGCCAAGGTATAAAAACAAAAAACCTGCATAACAGACGTTAATGCAGGTTTTAAATTAATGCGCTTCTAAGAGCTAATTTTGACTAACCACTCGTCGGCCACTAAATGCATGCATTAATGTCATGCCATCGAGCAAATCAAGTTCGCCACCGACCGGAATACCATGGGCTATCCGCGATGCATCAACTTTATAGCGGTGACAAAGCTGGGCAATATAATGCGCTGTAGTTTCCCCCTCAACGGTAGGGTTGGTCGCTAATATAACCTCGTTTATCCCACCTTGTTGCAACTTACTTTCAAGAATATCAAGGCCAATTTCATTTGGACCAATACCATCGATAGGTGATAAATGTCCCATCAATACAAAGTACAAACCTTTATACTGGCCAGTTTGTTCAATCGCCAACACATCGGTAGGTGATTCAACCACACATAAAATTCCGCTATCTTGGCGTTTGGGGCTTAAACAGATTTCACACTGCGGCTGCTCTGCAAAAGTACGACACGATTGACAGTGTCCTATTGCAGTCATCGCCTTGATAAGTGCATTACCAAGTTGAGTGCCCCCTTTACGGTCGCGCTCAAGCAGATGAAACGCGATGCGCTGCGCTGACTTTGGGCCTATGCCCGGCTGACAGCGTAGTGCTTCGATCAGCTGGTTTAAACTCTCTGAAAGTTGCATGTTTTATCTTAAAACGGCATTTTCATACCTGGTGGTAATTGCATACCGCCAGTTACTTTACCCATACGCTCTTGTGTTTCTTCTGCTACACGGCGTACTGCGTCATTACACGCAGCGGCAAGTAAGTCTTCAATAAGGTCTTTTTCGTCTTCCATCAAACTTTCGTCAAGTTCAACACGGCGAACATTGTGGTTACCAAGCATGGTTACTTTAACTAAACCGGCACCGGCTTCACCAACCACTTCTAAGTGAGCAATTTCGTCTTGGGCTTTTTGCATGCGCTCTTGCATTTGCTGCGCTTGCTTCATCATGTTACCCATTCCACCTTTAAACATAACTTTCTCTCTTTCTATTTCTAATTGCCATGAAGATAAGGGCTATTGCAATGAATTACAATGCCTGAATACTGTTTTCATCGATAATTGCAGAAAATAGCTGCTGTAACTGTACGATATTTTCATCACCGTTGATCACATCGATTGCTTGCTGATGGCGCCCTGCATCGATCTTTTGCTGAATTAAATAAGGCGAATCTATCACCCCAGGGGCAAAATTGATTGTCAGCTCAACATTATGCCCGTAAATACTGGCCAGCGCTGCACTAAGCTTTTGCCTTAACATCGGGGTATCGAGATGTTTTTGCGATTCATCCACTTCTAAGTGCAGCTGTTGTTGTTGCTTTGAATAAATTGAATGCAAAGCAAATTGACGCATCCGCCCGCCAAGTCCCATCCGCTTAATTAAGTATGCCCACTCATCTTGTTGATGTGCAAAACGAATATCGCTGATCGGGCTTTGAAAATCATCCGGTATTTGAATATTTATTTCAGGCTCAGGTGCAGCAACTACTTTTTGTGGATTAATTTGCTCTAGCAATTCCGGTGCTAAATTCTCAGTAATAGTCTGATGTTTTTCTTTAAAGTCAGGTTTCACACGCTTATTTGCGGCGATATTCGGCGTGTAACCATCAGTCTCAGGCTGACTACTTGCCCCCGTTATCTGGGGCTGTGACTTTTTTACCGCAGTACCGCGCTCAACCGCAGCTGGTTTATTCGTTGATGGCGCCACAGGTGTTTTACCACCAGAGAGCGTACCTGCACCGGAAATATTTCTATCTCGTAAAATACGTGCAATTGCAGACTGCGCTTGTGCTTCTTTTTGGCTAATATCTGTGGTATCTGAATACTCTGAGAATGAGCTGTTATTTTGTGCTGGAGCGGTTTGCTCTGCGCTATATTGATGCTCAGGCAAAGATTGTCCTGGCGCATGCTCAAAGCCACTATGAAAGCCCTGCTCCACTGCGTTATTCATTACCTCATCATATTGGGATACTAATTGTTGCTCAAGCTCAGCATCTGAATCATGCTCATTACCATGCGCGGCTTCGTGCATAATTCCCGAATTTGTATGTGGTGCAGTGGTAACAGTTGGCTGCGTATCGACATGTGCTGTTTGCTCACCGGTTACAGATTGTTCAGTTGTTGCAACGACTTGTTCAGGCGCACTCTCGGTCGCTTGTACCGGTGCAGCTTGAGGCAATGATACTTGGTTATCAACAGGCTGTGGTGTTGCAGGCTTATTTTTATTGAGAATATCTCTCAATGCTGCTGAGCGAGACCGGTTGTTATCGGCCGCTGGTGCCTGCGCCGCAGTACTTGCAAGAATTTGGCTATCAACTGGTTGAAATGCCAGTAAACGCAGCATAACCATTTCAAAACCTAAACGAGGCTCTGGCGCCCATTGTAAGTCTTTTTTGCCATTAAGCAGTAATTGATAATAAATTTGGATTTGTTGTGAATCGCAGCTCTTTGCTACTTCACTTATAAACTCGCGATTATATTCATCTAACTTGGCGGCATCGGGCACTAATTGGGTTAATTGTGCTAAATGTGTAAGGCCAATTAGATCATCTAACAAAGCAATATAATTTGGGTTTTGGGTGGCAACTTGCTCGATTTGCGCCATCAATGCATGGCCGTCTTGGGCTAATAATGCAACCAGCAAATGCTGGCTATAATGGTTGTCCATCAACCCTAGCATTGCTTGCACCGCTTGATGCTTAATATCACCATTCGTTTGAGCAATCGCTTGATCAGTTAAACTCAATGCATCACGCATACTGCCATCAGCAGCTTTGGCGATAATTTGCAGGGCTTGAGTTTCAAAACTTAATTTTTCTTCGCCTAACACATATTCAAGTTGTTGGAGTATTTCAGGTTGCGATAACGCATTAAGATTAAACTGCAAACAACGCGATAAAATGGTGACAGGCAGTTTCTGTGGATCCGTCGTCGCTAATAAAAACTTAACGTGCTCAGGCGGCTCTTCCAAGGTTTTTAATAATGCATTAAAACTATGCTTTGAAAGCATGTGTACTTCATCGATCAGGTACACTTTGTAGCGACCGCGAGTTGGCGCGTACTGCACGTTATCCAATATCTCACGGGTATCTTCAACTTTAGTGCGCGATGCGGCATCTATCTCAAGTAAGTCAATATAACGACCAGTTTCGATATCTATACAGCTGCTACACTTGCCACAAGGTTGCGCCGAAATGCCTTCATCACAATTTAAGCTTTTTGCAAAAATACGTGCGATGGTGGTTTTACCCACCCCGCGAGTCCCAGTGAACAAATAAGCGTGATGCAGTCTGTTTTGTGTTAAAGCATTAATAAGCGCTTGTTTCACATGGGACTGACCGACCAATTCATGAAAGGTCTGTGGACGCCATTTTCTCGCTAGGACTTGATAACTCATTAATTATTCGCCTTCGAATTCAACCAATTTCAGGATTTTAATCCCCATTTTTGCAATGCGTTGCTCGCCACCTAGTTCTGGTAAAGAGACTACAAATGCTGCATCTGTCGCATGACCACCCAACTTATTGACTAATTTAGCGGTCGCTTCAATGGTACCGCCGGTTGCCAACAAGTCATCTACTAAAAGCACTTTGTCACCTGGGACAATGGCATCTGTATGCAGCTCTAATACATCTTCACCATATTCTAGCTGGTAATCTTGAGAGATCACTGCACGTGGCAGTTTACCCGGTTTACGCACTGGAATAAAAGGAATACCTAATGCATATGAAAGCGGTGCACCGAAGATAAAACCACGTGATTCAGTACCTATAATCTTGGTAAAACCTTGATCTTTATAAGCTGAAATAAATGCATTAATTGTTGCTTGAAATGCAGCGGGATTAGCCATTAGCGTAGTTACATCACGGAACATAATGCCTGCTTTAGGGTAATCTGCAATAGTAGTTATGCTATCTTTAATGATAGATGGAGTTACTTGAGTCATAATTTAAACTGTTTTATCTGTAATATTACAAAGCAGACAATTATAACATCACAAAAATGAGTTGTCGGTAAGAAGTTAAATAATTAAGTAATAAGACTGCACTATATACAGCCTTATTATAATTTAGCAGTGCTAAATTAAGAGACTGTGGTGATCCAGCCTAGGATTGCATTTAAACAGCCAATTCCTGCAAACACAGCTAAGAATGCAAGAAAATACATTGCATTAAACGGATCTTTAAAATCTTTATCTTCTGACATAGGTACTACCTTTTATTAAGCGCGACGAATTAAGGCGCACATAATAGACGATGTAAAATAATCAATAAAGACTTTAAGGGTGATTTTTTGTCACGATAACGCCACGCTCTGCCATTGCATGTAATGTTGCTGTAGCACCTTGCACAAGCTGTTCTGTAGTAAATTGCGGCGCTTGTAAAGCAACTTGCTCCACCAACGAAGCTAATTTGATACTCGGTGTTGTATCTATAATCGCCAGTAATAATGCGGTCATTGCATTGGTAGCAAGAAATTGTACTTCGTCGTCGGTATCGCGATACACCACAAAATAATGAGGCTGTTCACTAGGCTGCTGTGGTTGAAAATCAACACTAATATGCTGTACAGCAAACTGATAACTTAAATTTCGCGCGCAACTACCCATATAAAGAGGCACATTACTCAGCGGTGCATTAATGATGCAATCAGTTGGATCCGCATGCGCAACCGAGACATCAAGCTCAATCCATTCATAATGAGCAAGCTCAAGCATAAAGGGGGGATCAATTTCTTGCAATTGGTAATCACTACTTAAATACGCAATAAACTCACCAGCAATATCCAAAAAATAAGGTGATTGACAATCGTGTTCAGCAAAAAATTGGCGAACTAATCTTAACCAATTGTTATCGCTGTAGAGTGTTTTCAGAACCGGAAATGCTGAGGAAATAAAGCCATTGATATTATTGAAAAATAAATCACGGTAGATCGCCATACGACGTTCTTCAATGTCATCGGGCTTTGGTTGTGTATCTGGCGCTCGAATATGCGCCATAAACGCTTGTTGGGTTTCAATAAAATTCATATCAGGCACTTTCTTTTCGCTGTATTATTGCGTGCTTGGCTTGTAGTTGATGAATTATATCCAGCTCTTTGGTAAGCTCAGCGATAGCTGGAATATTAAAATCACGTTCCAATAAAGTCGCAAACACCCCATGATGTTGATAAGCACGGTCAAGTAATTGCCAAACAGGGTCAATCACGTCAGCACCGTGAGTATCAATAAGTAAATCATCCGCCTCGTTGAAATGCCCTGCGACATGACCATACGCTATACGTTGCGATGGCAAGCTAGCTAAAAAATGCTCTGCATCATAACCATGATTTATCGAATTCACATAAATATTATTTACATCGAGTAATAACTTACAATCAGCTTGCTGTAATATTTCAGTGGTAAATTCTAACTCGCTCATTTGCTGACCAGGTGCGGCATAATAAGACACATTTTCGATAGCTATTTGCTGTTCGAGAATATCTTGCACCTGTTTTATCCGCCCAACAACATGGGCAATCGCAGCTTCAGTAAATGGGATCGGCATCAGATCATACATGTGGCCGTTGCCGGAACAATAACTAAGGTGCTCACTAAAAAGCTTAACGTTATGTGCTTTGAAAAAGACTTTTAAGGATTTAACAAATTCAATATCTAACGGTTCAGGTGAGCCGATCGACAATGACAAGCCATGACAAACAAAATTATTTGTATCGGTCAGTGACTTAAACTGCTTAGCAAAGCGACCACCGAGTTTTAACCAGTTCTCAGGCGCCACTTCCATAAAATCAATTTGCTTTGGTATCTGCGTGAATAATTCATCGAGCATTTCTCTGCGCAGCCCAAGCCCTACCATGCCAAATTCACTGTTACTAGATACAGTCATATCCACTCCTTCATTTAAAAGGGCCACAATGCGGCCCTTTTATAAACAAACTACTTAACTAAAGTGCAGGTTACATAACTTATCTAATTAATGGCTACCGCATTTGCCTTCTTTGTTAGCTTTGTCGTTTTTAGCGTCGCCACCACACTTGCCTTCGCCGCACTTACCTTCTTTTTTAGCTTTATCGTGTTTAGCATCGCCACCGCATTTGCCTTCGCCGCACTTGCCTTCTTTTTTAGCTTTATCGTGTTTAGCATCGCCGCCGCACTTGCCTTCTTTGTTAGCTTTGTCATGTTTAGCATCGCCACCGCATTTGCCTTCGCCGCACTTACCTTCTTTTTTAGCTTTGTCGTGTTTGGCATCGCCACCACATTTGCCTTCGCCGCACTTACCTTCTTTTTTAGCTTTGTCGTCTTTAGTTTTAGCATCTCCACCGCATTTACCTTCGCCACATTTACCTTCTGTAGCATCGACTTGGTAGCCCGTTACCATTTGTTGAAATTCAAATGGATTCGCTTGAACATCTGCAGAAATAAAACTTGTGCTGCCTACAACTACCGCGCCTAATGTTAACGCAATTGAATTTTTTTTAAGTGTATTCATTTTATGACTCTCTCTAAACATGTAAGGGGTGTACTAAGTAGACCTTGCTACAAAAATAATATTTCACTTAATCGCAACTTTTTATTTGTTAGTTACAATAACGCTACAAAAGAGTGAACAATTGAAGTTAACTATGGGAGTAAAATTGGCATTTATCAATGTTATATTTACAGGTAAACTACGTCTCCTTTTATCAAGTCAAAGTGCCCCTATCATGAAATTAGTTTTAGCGCCTATGGAAGGGGTTGTCGATTTTAAAATGCGCCAACTACTCACCGAAATTGGTGGTTTTGATTTATGCGTCACTGAATTTGTACGTGTTATCGATGCCTGCTTGCCTGATAAAGTATTTCATCGCTATTGCCCAGAGCTAAATAATAACGGTTTAACGCGTTCTGGCACTCCTGTGCGTATCCAATTACTTGGCCAAGTCGCACACGCATTAGCTGAAAACGCTGTCAGGGTAATTGAGCTTGGCTCTCACGGCGTTGATCTTAATTTTGGTTGCCCTGCGAAAACAGTCAACCGCAGTAAAGGTGGCGCTGTGCTGTTAAAAGACCCTGAACACATGTATGAAATCATTAAAGCAGTCCGTGATGCCGTGCCAAGCGAGCATCAAGTAAGCGCTAAAATTCGTTTAGGTTTTGATGATGACAGTAACAGTCAAGAAATTGTTGATGCCGTTGTTAGTGCCGGTGCCAATAGTATTGCTATACATGCCCGTACAAAGCGAGACGGTTATAACCCGCCCGCTTATTGGGAGAAAATTCCACCACTGATCAAAGATAAAAACATCGCCGTAGTCGCAAATGGTGAAATTTGGCAAGTAGAAGATGCACTACTTTGCCAGCAACGTAGTAGTTGTAAAGACTTAATGCTTGGTCGCGGTGCACTGTCGCATCCTGATTTAGCACGCAAAATAAAAGCACACTTTAATGATGAGCACTATGTTGGCTTAAAGTGGGAGCATATTCTCTATCATCTGATCCATTCAGCCATACATCATGACCCCGCGAAAGATGAAAAATATTTTGCTTCTCGTACTAAGCAGTGGCTGGGCTATTTAAAACGCCAATATAGCCAGGCCGATATTTTGTTCGATGAGATCAGACGCCTTAAAACAAAAGAAGATGTTGCCGATGTTTTGAAAAAATACGCTATCGCACCTTAATTTGACACACATCATAGTCGGCTTTTTTAAATTAATGAATACTGCAGCATTGCTCAACGAGGACAATGACAATGATCAATGCTCAATATCACCTTCAACAACTTAATACAGAGTTAGAGCAAGTAAGGCTGTGCTTGCTTACGACACTATCAAGTTCATGTAACCTACTGCATCACTCGCTAGCTGAAACCTTACGCAAAAATAACCCTGAACAATGGTTAGAGCTTACGCAGAAGCAACTTGGCACTGAATATAAAGATATCATAGTACGCTTAGAACAACTTGAAGCGGCAGTCTGCCAAATCGATATCGGCCAATATGGTTATTGCTGTGACTGTGAAGAAAAAATTGACTCGCAACGGCTAAATGCCGATCCAACAGCGCAGCGCTGCGGCAACTGCGAGCCAAGGTCATAAAAATCAGCAAGCGAGCTTACGAAGTTGTTAAAAGTGTTGCGAACGCAAAACTTTGCGCCGGATAAAAAATGATATCAGCCACTAAATAATCGACTTGTTGTGGCGTCATTTTTAATCGTTTCAGTAAATTAACTTTCGCTTGTTGCACAGTCCAAGCATGGTAATGGATGCCAAGATCGGTTTCCATCATAGCTAACCAGAAAGTACGCTCTTGATTACTTATCTGTGTTGCAGCTTGCCCTGCATAACCCCTTAAGCTCAAGTAATTTTGCGCCCAATCAAAGCCAACTTGCTTATCTTTAGACAATGCAAAACGCTGCTCAAGGACTGAGTGCTGATGATCAACTGCAAAACGCATAGAGTATGCACCTTGCTGCATTTCCTTCAACTGAGATTGCACTGCAACTAGCCAATTTATTGGTGCTTTAGTAGTGCCTGAGAAGTAATTTAACTTACTTTGATACCAAGACCCACCATTTGATAAGCCATGTAAACCAACACTTCCACGGGGTGTATAGAGCGCTAAATACTCATTAAACTCGTTGAGAGTGTGTTTAAGGTTTTCTGGAAGATCAACGCGAGTAAGATTCTTAGTTACCTGCGTTTGTAACGCATTAAGCTCAATTGAGTTGAGTCTAAGTTTACTCTCTTTAGCAAGCACCAACTGCTGCTGAGTAAAACTGAGCCAATTGTTTATGTTTGCAGTAATGTCGTGTTGTTGGTTATAGGCAAGCATATTATCAAGCACAGGAATATACACCGGCCATGTAAAATAGCGCTCCGGAAAACGCTCTGCAATAATAAGATAATCCAATGAACTCTGCGCGACAGGAGTGAAGTCTAAGGTTTGCATGGCTTGATATATGCTGTGACGCTCTTTCAAATATGCATCACTAAATGGAAACTGTTGCTCGTTAACTTGTTTAATTTCACCTGTTGGTCTTAAAAATTGATTTAGTGTTTGCAATGCTTGCTGAGCTTGCTCTTTACTTTGATACTGATTATTCGTATCACCACATGCGCTCAAGAAAAGCGCTGAGAAGCATATCCATATTAGGTGTTTCATAATGAGTTAAATCCAATAAAAAAAGCCCCATAGGGGCTTTTTATAAATTGCTATAGCGAATTAAAGTTAAATCTTAACACCGTTGCGAGCGGCTTTATCTTTAATAAATACAGACCAACCTTTTGCAAACTTACGCGTGCGAGGGTCATCCATTGCTTTAGTAATTGCAGCATAAGCTTGCTTATACTTTTCTTGATAGTAATAGGCTTCCGCTAAATCTGAATAAATAGTTCCTGTCTTATCAGAACCTAATTCAAGCGCCTTGTTCAAACGAACAACGGCAGCACTATAATTTTGCGATTGTAAAAGTAATGAACCTGCTTTGCGATAAAGCTCAGCATCGTCATCAAATTTAGCCGCTTCTTCATAGTACTTAGCTGCTTTTTCAATATCTTTTGAGCGATGATAGTTACTGGCTACTGCGCTGATATTTTGTTTATTACGCTTAACAATTTTATCATTGATAGACTTCTCTAAAACCTTAGCGGCTTTATAAGGAATTTCATTCAATGAATAAAAGTTAGACAAAACTTTATAATCAACTTCAGTTTCAAAATAACCATTTTTGTAAGCTACTTCCATCGTTGCAAGACCAGTTTTATAGTCTTCCGTCTGAAGGTAGTATTTACCTAAGCTTACCCATGCTTTTTTATCATCTGGCCAGATACGAACAATTTCTTCACCAACTTTGACCATATTTTTATAGTCTTTAAGCTCAAAGTAAGAACCTAATTTTAATTGGTAAGGACCTTTGTTAGGCTCTTTTTGAAGTTTAATTGCTTTCTCAGCTGGTGTAAAAACATCACGGAATTTACCTAACTGATAGTTAGCTTGGGCTATACGAGTATAAACCGTTGCATCTTCTTCACCAGTAAAGTCCATCCATGCAACATAAGCATCTTTGGCTTTTTCATACTGCTCAGTACCAGCATACATATCGCCTAATGTTTTTAAACTTTGTTCTTGATCGGCAAAGTTTAACACATCAGGGGCAACAGCTAATTTTAAGTAACCAATCGCAGTTTTGTACTGCTCTTTCTGGCCATACATGCTACCTAAATAGCGGTTAACTGTTGCTTTGTCGAAATCATCAGAAGCATCGATTTCTTTCAACATGGCGATAGCTTCATCAAGCTTTTCTTCGTTATACAAGTCAAACGCTTTTATAACTTTTTTACCAGTGCGCTCACCCATGATCCTAGTTTTTGCTTTCTTCCGCGCTTCAATTTTCGCGGGATCTGGCGCTGCTAGAACCGGTGCAGTAAATACTGCACCCGAGAAAGACATAAGTACCGCAAGTGCTGTTACTTTAGATAAATTTCTCATTACTTGCCTCCTTAATTGCCTTGGTTAATTTTAAAGTCTAGCTGAACTTGTAAACCAACTTGCTTTTGTGGCTTACCGTCAATAATTTTAGGACGGTATTTCCACTTGCTCAAGGCGCGTTTAGCTTCTCTATCGAAAATACGTTTAGGGTCTGCGTCAATTACTTCAACATCAGTAACCCCACCCAATTCATCGATTGAGAATGAAAGTTGTACCCAACCTTCTTTGCCATCACGTGCTGCTTGTGTTGGATATTTTGGTTCAATACGAACGATTGGTGTCGCATCACCGTCTCGTCCGAATGCCCCTGGACCACTTAGACCACCTGCCGAACTTCCCACATCAATGCTTGGCATGTTAAATGACATAGCACCAGGATTTGGGTTGTTATTTTCCGGCTGTGGCGGCTGCGGTTTAGGCGGCTGCTTTGGCGGTGGAGGCGGCGGAGGCGGTACTCGCTTCCGTTCCTGCACCTTAGATTCAGGCGGATTCGTCATAATTTCGACTATGATCTGCTCTTTTTGTTCCGTATTACGGTCAGCCCCACCAGAGATGAGGAAGGCCATGAAGTAGAACAAGCCGAAAGTAACTGCCCCACCTGCAATCAGTGAAAACAGAAAACGAATCATTACTGATCTCCAGCTATTGAAATTCTCAGGTTGTCGCCCGTCGCTTTGATCTGGTCCATAACTTTAACCACTACGCCGTGTTTTGCATCTTTATCAGCTTGCAAAATTACAACTTCAGTAGGTTGTTCTGCTAATAAACTTTCGATTTTTGCTGAAACACGTTCAACATCAACTTGCTGTTTATCAATCCAGATTTCGCCGTTGTCACGAATTGCAATAAAAATGTTAGCATTTTTTTGCTTCGTAGCTTGGGCCGCTTTTGGTTTATTGACCTCGATACCAGCCTCTTTAACGAACGATGTAGTTACGATAAAGAAAATAAGCATGATAAATACGATGTCAAGCATCGGTGTCATATCTACCGTTGCATCTTCTTCTTCACGAAAACGTTGTTTACGTGCCATATTTAATTCTCTCTCTAGTGATGAGGCATACTATCAACAAGCTTGGCTTTCACCATTCTCGCTCTTGCCTCAAGGCGTGAGCTAAAGAATACTCCAGATAATGCCGCAACCATTCCAGCCATTGTTGGGATTGTTGCCATTGAAATACCTGATGCCATTAAACGTGCATTACCTGTACCTTGGCTTGCCATGGTTTCAAAAACCGCGATCATGCCTGTTACTGTACCAAGTAAGCCAATTAAAGGACAAACAGCTACTAATGTTTTAATCAACAACATACGCTGATCTAATTTTTCAGACGCTTCAGAAATCCATGCTTCACGGATTCTGTGTGCGTACCAAGACGTAGTGTCTTGGCGGGCATCCCACTTTGCTACAATTTCCGACGATAAACGAGGAAATTCTGCAAGTAGGAACCAATAGCGCTCAATCATTAAAACCCACATAAGAAAGAGTGCTATCGCGACCACGTATAAAACCTGGCCGCCTGTGCCAACAAAATCCCTGATAGATTCCCAGATCTCCATCAGGACTAGCATTAGGCTTTCTCCTTCTCCGCGTGAGTAGCAATAATACCTGCGCTTTGCTCATCGAGGATGTGTAATACCGACTTACTACGACCCGCAACAACAGCGTGAAGAAGAATAAGTGGTAATGCAGCTATTAGACCTAGCGCAGTAGTTACAAGTGCTAGAGAGATGTTACCTGCCATGATCTTCGGATCACCTGTACCGAACAATGTGATTGTTTGGAACGTTAAGATCATACCGATTACCGTACCTAGTAGACCAAGTAACGGCGCGATTGCAGCAAGGATTTTAATGATATTGATACCAGCTTCAATGCGTGGCGTTTCACGAAGAATCGCTTCATCAAGTTTAAGCTCAAGGTTTTCAACATCTTGCGTTTTGTTGTCATGGTACACTTTAAGAATACGACCCAATGGGTTATTTGTATTCGGTGTAGACACGTTTTTAAGCTGACTATTAATCTTACTACGAGTAAGAGTAAGGTCAATAAAGCGTACTAGTGTGATTAAGATACCTAAACCTAATAACGCAGTGATGATGTAACCAACTACGCCACCTTGGTGGAAGTATTCATCAAGTGTCGCTTTTTGTGTATTGATACGTAAGATAGCACCACGAGTCGGATCCACATATACACCAGCATAGTTATCAGAAGACGTATTTTCTAAGTCTTTAATACCAGCAAGGATATAACCATCAGGTTGTTTACCTAAAGGCTGAATCGATTTAGTTTCAGGCGAATAGATTAAGTAGCCATCGTCTGTTACTAAGTTGAAGTTACCGATACGGGTTACTTTCTTAACTGTTGCGTTACCGTCAAGACCTGCAACTTCAGTTTCAAAAGTAGAAACTTTAGCTGACTCAGTCATTTCAGTTTGTAGCGCTATCCAAAGCTCTTCAAGTTCACGAACTGTTGGTAACTCTTTAGCAGCAGCTAATGAACGTAAGATTTCAGCACGGCCAGGCTTTTCAGCAGAAACAAGAGATGCTTCGATTGAACCGATTGCATCTTGCGCAGCACGACGTACAACACCAAACATTTCACCTAACGTACCTTGTGCACTTTGAAGAGCAGCCTCTTTCTCAGCTAAGGTAGTTTCGTTTTGTGCATATTGCTTTGTTAAGCTATCACCACGTGACTTTTCAGCCGCTAATTGGCTTTTTGCTTTATTAAGTAACGCTTGCTTATCAGCACGATCTGATAAGAACTCTTGTTCACGTTGCTTATTGATTTTGCCTTCAGAGATACGCTCTTGCTTTACTTGCTCAAGAATTTTATCTAAAGCAGAAGTATTTGCATGTGCATTAAGCGCGGTACCTGCAGAAACAGATAGTACTGCTGCAACAGCAAAACCTTTAAATAGTTTCTTCATTATTGATTACTCCGCGCCAAAGATTGGTAGTTTAACAAGTTCTAATGTCGCTTGCTTACGCGCCATACGAATAACTTCTTTAACAGGTTTTAGGTATTCATCACCTAATTCTTTCCACTGTTTAGTGTTGTTATCCCATACCCATGCGTGTTTTAAGTCAAACGATTGAGCAACGTATGTGATACGACCAAGTTGGCCGAAATCAACGTTAATGCTCTTGCCATCAACTTCTAAAGTACCTTGTGAAGCAGCAACTAAAGAGCTGTATGCAGCTTCAATTGTGTATGCTTCTAATACTTGACGGAACTTCTCTGAAGTCGTTACAGAAGAAGAAACCATTGTTTCACGTAATCTTTCAACACGCGCCAAACGATTGTCACTGTTAAACGGAACGTCCGCTTTGATGAATTGCTCGAGCGTATCGATCATGCGATACATCAAAGGCACAACGTTTTGTTTTGTGTTGTCGATCGTAGCAATTTGACGGTCAAACGATTCAATTTGTGCATTTTGGTCAGCGACCAAACGTGCAACGTGATCGTTGTATACTTTCAATAGCTCAGATTCATCAACAACGCTACGGTACTCAGCTAATAGCTCTTGAGTTTGACCATATACATTGTCAATTTTAGTTTGAGACTTAACCGCAGCCGTTTGAATTTGTAGACCTGCTTTTTGCACGTCATTCAAAGGATCTGCAATCACATTGCTGCTTGCGAATGCAAAAGCGCCAACCAACGCAGTTGCTACAAGACTCTTTCTGATTTTAACAGACATAGTTCCCAACCAATTAAGTAATGTTACTTTTATAATTTAATTACCTCCCGAAGGAGACAACCCTGATATCTTTTAATAGATATCAACCCTCCAATAATGCTAAATGCAATGCATGCTGTCAACTTGATGTTTGGAATTAGATCGAAATAAATTAATTCAATCATTGCAAACTAAAACACAAAAAACAAAGGATTAACATAAATGCAACACCACTGAGTTTTCAGCTGGGATGAAAGCCGCTACCTAACAACAGTTCTACCGTCAGCCATGAAATACAAAACATAAATGTAACATTTTATGTGTAATCTAAGAGGGTTAAAAAAAGTTCATAATTATTTCGAATAAGCGTAATCATTCAGTAAAAAAGCCTTTTTATGCAGCCAAACCTAGGATATATCGCATATAAAAATTAGCAACTGGACCTTTTAAAGGAAAGCGTGGCGCATGATTAAGGCCTAAAGTAATACCTGTTTTCTCTGTAAGACTCAAAGAGTCACTGCCAGTGTTATCAAGATATTAGAAATAATCACATTAAACATGTTGAGGCGATATCCCCTGTTCCTATTTATACCGATTACTAACGTGCCAAACTTATGTATGAGCAATCAGAGGCAAAATAGCACTATCTAATTAAATACTAATTTAATTAAAAACATCATCGTTATTGGTGTTGAGTAGCTGACTAACTGTATACAGTTGGTATAAAAAGTTTATTGAGGGACGCAAATATGTACACCGCTTGTATTGAGCAGCATTTGGTCTAGTGAAATAGCATTCAGAATTTAGTGTAAATTTATTGAATTTAAAAAAGTAGCGGTAGAAGGTTTATTTTAAATAAGAATTTGATGAGGGGGAATTATGGTGAAACAGAGTCCTGTTTCACCAAGTTGAACCTAGGTTCACATAATAAAAATTATGCTAGTTCTACGTTCTCAGCTTCAGGGCCTTTTTGGCCTTGCTTGATGCCGAAAGACACTTGTTGGCCTTCGCTTAGAGTGCGAAAACCTGAGCCTGTAATAGCGCTGAAATGTACGAATACGTCAGGACCATTTTCTTGTTCAATAAAACCGAAGCCTTTAGCTTCGTTGAAGAACTTAACTTTACCAGTAACCGTGTTTGACATACCAAATTTTCCTGTAAGTCAATAATTAAAATTCAGCCAGATTGGCTATATCCTCCCTGAGTGAATGCCCAATAAATCGCTGGGATAAAGTACAGGAAGAAGTAATAACCATTAACCGGAAACCTTACACGCCGCACATTAACCAAAAAATTCAATACGCAAAAACTCAAAGCAAGTTAAGGTTAACACAATATAATTGTTTTAGCTCTATTAATTGAGAATTATTTTAATGCTTTTAACATCAACTCAATAAAACTGTTCAAGTGATTAATTTTAATACAAAAAGCACACCTTTCTTAGCTGTGCTTTACTGACTTTATGGTTATTTAATCAGCCAATCAATTGTGCTTTCGGCTTTAATTGGCACTACGTGATCATTTCCTAATGGGTAACTTGCTGGCACTGTCCATGGTTGCTTTAGAAGTGTAACTGTATCTGTATTACGTGCTAAACCATAAAAGTCTGGACCAAAATGACTTGCAAAGCCTTCTAGCTTATCAAGCGCACCGGCTTCTTCAAATGCTTCCGCGTATAACTCAAGTGCAGCATGAGCGGTGTATGCTCCGGCACACCCACATGCGGCTTCTTTTTTATCTTTATAATGCGGCGCGGAATCAGTACCTAAAAAGAACTTAGCACTGCCACTGGTCGCAGCACTAATAAGTGCTTGTTGGTGTGTATTACGTTTTAATATTGGTAAACAGTAATAATGTGGGCGGATCCCCCCCGCTAGCATATGATTGCGGTTATACAATAAATGATGTGCCGTAATGGTTGCAGCCACATTATCAGAGGCATTATTTACAAAATCAACGGCATCTTTCGTGGTGATATGTTCAAGCACAATTTTTAAATCTGGGAAGTCTTGTACCACATCAATTAAAATTGTCTCTAGAAATACTTTTTCACGATCGAATATATCAATCGATGAATCTGTCACTTCACCATGGATCAGCAATAACATACCAACTTCTTGCATGGCTTTTAATGCTGGGTAAATCTTTTTAATTGATGTTACACCAGAATCAGAATTTGTTGTCGCACCTGCTGGATACACTTTACCGGCAACGATTTTACCAGTGGCATGCGCTTTTTTGATTTCATCCGCGCTCGTGTTATCAGTTAGATAAAGCACCATCAGAGGCTCAAAATTTCCTTGTGGTCCAGCCGCCATAATACGGTCGCGATACGCTAAAGCCGTTTCAGTACAGGTTGCCGGAGGAACTAAGTTTGGCATAATAATAGCGCGTCCCATATAACGGCTAATATCACGCACTGTATCTTTTAATTGATCCCCATCACGTAAATGAACATGCCAGTCATCTGGGCGAGTGATAGTTAACGTTGACTGAGTGTCGAAGGCTTGCTTTGTCATTACTTGTTTCCTCGGCTGAATTTAGTTGATCATATGCATATGCCCTATCTGAGTAAAGATTTTATTGCGGTTTTTACTGATGCTTTTTATCAACGGATAGAATGAAAGCACTGAATCATCAATAGTTTGGCGTGCGTTTTCCTTTACGTACATATCTTGCTAATTTTATTTATTCTTTGTCTAAACGTTAACATTCCGTTAATCTATAGATTCATTAATGACACAAAACGGTATATTCACGCGTGGCATATGCAGAATAAAGTAGACTTATCTTCAGCGCTTGATGCTAAAACCGAGCAACTGAGTATTATTAATCAGTTTTCATCAAGCTTATTACAGTTAGATAAACTCGATGAACTATTCAACTATGTCACCACTGAAGTAGTTAAACGGCTAGGTTTTGTTGATTGTGTTATTTATATTGCCGATGAAAGTGCTACAACCTTGCATGAAGTCGCATCAATGGGAGTGTCTCCTGCTAATAGTAACTATGCCATAGAACGAAAAACCATCGCATTTAATCAAGGCATTACTGGTTATGTTGCTTCAACAGGCAGCGCAGTCATTATTGGTGATGTCAGTACTGATAGCCGTTATATCGCAGATGTACGCCCTGCAATGTCTGAACTATGCGTACCATTAGTTTATAAGCAGCAGGTTTTAGGAGTTATAGACTGCGAGCATCCGGTACGTAACTATTTTAGTGATGCCCATCTTGAAATTTTAACCACCGTAGCGCATTTGCTCAGTGCTAAAATAAATCAGGTCAACACCGTTGAAAACTTGCAACAAACGGTAAGCAAATTAAATGCAGCACAAAAGCTAGAAGGAACGCTTTTACAAATAGCAAATTTAACCTATCAAGCCAATGATTTGGATACTTTTTTAGAAGCATTGCATGGCATTATGACCAACTTGCTGCGCGCTGATAACTTTTTGGTAGGGCTATACAACAAAAATATCGATATTCTCGATATTGTTTACATTGTCGAGGAAGGAGTACGTTCAAATGCCCATAAAAAGATATCAAAAGAGCAACTAAAACATACTGCATCCTATTATCTTTTAAATTCCGAACAGCCTTTACTATTAAATAAAAAAGAATATCAACAACATATAAATGATGGCCACTTTAAAATGGTGGGTCGCCAGTCAGAATCTTGGCTTGGTGTACCATTTAAAGTAAGCGATCATATAAGCGGTGTGATCGTGGTACAAAGTTACGATAAAACTCACCATTATAATGATCATGACCGCACCCTACTGACGTATGTCAGCCGCCAAATTAGTATGGCCATCGACAGACAACTATCTCGCCAAGCACTGGAACATCGCGCTTTGCATGATGAATTAACTGGGCTTGCTAATCGCTCTTTACTAATTGACCGCATTAAGCACGGCATTTTACGGCTTACTCGAACACCCAAAGGGCGATATCATGCGTTGCTGTATCTAGATTTCGACCGTTTCAAAAGCATCAATGATTCATTAGGACATGAAGTGGGCGATCACTTTTTAATCGCCATTTGTAAGTTAATTAAAGGCACAATTCGAAATACCGATACATTCGCACGACTCGGTGGTGATGAGTTTGCTATTTTTATGGAAAATATCACTCACAAAAACCAAGTTAACGACGCACTAAAACGGATTAAAAAAGTCCTCGCGGAGCCACTTAATATTGATGGCCATTTACTGCAAGCTTCGACCAGTATTGGCGTTGCATTTTGTGAAAACGAAAACGACAAAGCCTATCAGTTATTACAGCATGCAGATGCTGCAATGTACGAAGCTAAATCAACAGGCCGTGGCCAAGTAAGATTTTTTAATAACACCATGCGTAAAAAGCTCAAAAGCCACGCTGATATAGAAAATGATTTACAGCATGGCATTGAGCATAATGAGTTTGAGTTATATTATCAGCCGATCTTTGCTATACAACAATGTAACGTGGTCGGTTTTGAAGCACTCGTGCGTTGGCATCACCCACGCAAAGGCTTTGTCTCACCTAATGATTTTATTTCAATAGCAGAACACACTGGGCAAATAATTAATCTCGACCTGCATTTATTAGATCTGGCAGGAAAACAAATAGCTGCGTGGCAACAACAAGGTAAACGTTTCTTACGTGTGACAGTGAATGTTTCCTCACGACATTTTGCAAGCATAGACTTTATCTCACAAATTCATGCTATTTATAATAAATATGAGCTAGCATTAGGCTCCTTATGTTTAGAGATCACCGAATCAGGTTTGATCGAAAACTTAGAATTAGCAACTAAGATAATTGAAGGGTTAGCGCCATTAAAAGTAAAGTTATGTTTAGATGATTTTGGCACGGGGTACTCTTCTTTGGGTTACTTACACCAACTGCCAATTCATGTGCTAAAAATTGATAAGAGCTTTATTGACCGCCTTAAAGACACCGCCACGCCATTGGTTGACGCCATTTTGTCATTGGCATCATCACTTAAGTTAGATGTTGTAGCCGAAGGAATTGAAACTCAAGAGCAACTCGCCATATTACAAAAAACTCAATGTGATTTTGGCCAAGGCTTCTTAAAAGCTAAACCCCTGCCCGCCGATCAAGCAATTTTATTGATTGATAAACCACTTTAACAACCATAAAAAAAAGCCTTGATTAATCAAGGCTTTTTATAAATTAACAACTGGCAGGATCAGCCAACCAACCAATGTGCCATCAGGGCAATAACGGGTAACGTGATCAAGGTTCTGAGAATAAATATTACAAATAATTCAAATATATTGACTGGGATTTTACTACCCAATAAAAGCGCGCCCACTTCTGACATGTAAATCAACTGGGTTACACTCATTGCCGCAATAATAAAACGAGTAACATCACTTTCGATCGTGCCAGCAGCTAATATTGACGGAATAAACATATCCGCAAAGCCAACCATGATCGTTTGCGCAGCAGTTTCTGCTTCTGGGATTTGTAATAACTCTAAAAATGGGATGAACGGTTTGCCTAAATAAGCAAATATCGGCGTATATTCAGCAATAACTAATGCGAACGTGCCCACAGCCATAACCACAGGTAATACTGCAAACACCATATCTAATGCGTTGTGAATACCTTCTTTTATGGTACCAGCAAAGCCCGGTGAGTTTTTAGCTTTGTGCAGCGCTACATGTAGCGCATGTTTGAACACATTTTTGCCATGTGGCACGCGTTCTTTATGCTTATCAGGCTGACTTCCATCAATATATATATCTTTTTTAAAGCTCAATGGCGGTATACGTGGCACGATCAGCGCAGCAACAACCCCAGCTAAACAAACGGTTAAATAAAACGGGGCAAATAATTTTTCCAGCCCTACTTGGCCTAATACCACCAAACAAAACGTAATTGATACCGCGGAGAACGTAGTACCGATAATCGCCGCTTCACGCTGAGTATAATGCTTTTCTTCATATTGGCGCGCAGTCATTAAAATACCCACACTGCCATCACCTAGCCACGAGGTTGCACAATCAACAGCACTTCGCCCTGGAACGCCAAATAACGGGCGCATTACTCTAGTTAATAATGTGCCTACTAACTCAAGCAAGCCAAAATTCAACAATAAAGGCAGTAATAAACCCGCTAAAATAAATACCGAAAATAACACCGGCAATAAATCTTTTAGCACTAAGCCACCGGTATTTCCTGATGTAATACCATCGAAAAGTGGAATTAAAAACTCTGGTAACGTCGATTTAAAATCCGGATTATTAATACTTAAAACCGTTAAGATAATAAACGCCATACCAAATAAGCGGATCACTAGCCAAAGCCAATGCACATCAAAAAGATGCTTTAAAATAGTAGATTTCATTAATACCGCAGGCTTAAAAGCCTTGAAAATCAATGATAAAACACCTGTAGTACAAATAATTAGAGTGATCAACGTATCGGCATACGATGTAATATGTGCTTGCACCGCTTTTGCCATAACAGCGATAGGAATAGTCATTGCCCCGTCCATTGGCACTGGAGTCATGAATAAGAGGACGCCAATCAATGAAGGAACTAAAAAATTAAACCATACCTTAAAGTCAAACTGCGGGTGAGAGGAAGCTAGATTAGACATTATTTTCAACCTGTAGAAACCACAAAAAGAGCAAAAGCTCTTTTTGTGGTGTTATTATTATTTATTATTAAATTTTAATACCGCGTTGGCGCAGAGCACTTTCTAACGCTTGTTGTAAGTCATTCATCGTACCAGGCTCTAACGTTGTGCCTTCATCGTCCATCCACGTTAAGCTAGTACCACCTTCTTTGGTGCGACTGACTAAGATTTGATATTGGCCGTTTTCAATCGGCAATTCAGCAAGTTCTTCACCCCAAATTGAATCCCAAACACTTGATTCAGGTTTGTTGTAATCAGCCGTGATCAAACCACGTTCTTGATCAATTTCAACTATCGTAAACGATAGGCGCTCAAGAAATCCTGAGAAACGATCAAATATTACAAAGTAATCCTGTTCAGTTACCAGTGCCGCATTGCCTTTATTATCAAAACCCATTTCCAGCGAAATAATGCCTTGTTGTTTACGTATTTCAACTTCAAGTTGACGATAGCGATAATCAAACTCAGCCACTACTTGGTTCAGTGCACGCACTTCTAGCTGCTGTTGTAAAACTGGTGTCAATGGCACATCTTTACTTTTATACTCAGCTAACTTAGCGCTTAATGAAGCTGTGCGTTGATGTGACTTTTCTTCAATAGTAAAAATAAAACGTTGCTCAGATACCGCAGTATCGCTATCCCATAACCAACCTTCTTCAGGTTTAATTATGGCATACCAGTCAGTTTCTATTGAACCTAATAACTTATCTTGTTTGATTGCCTTTGTTTGGTGTTCCGCTAACACAGCGTGCACAGAATCCCAAATAAACTCATCTAAATCGACAATACCATCGTTTTTATCAAAATAAACGCGTGCTTGTTTATCACCTTCTTCAACCCAACTGCCTTTTGCCACAGTTAATACTTGTGCTGGGGGACGATAGTTTGTTGAATCCGGATTATTGTCATATTCCGCCACATCCATTTTATAAATGGGGTCTAAAGCTGGCTGAGCCAATTGTCCTGGCACTTGTACCGGCTCACTGGCACGGTAATTACGTTTTTGATGCGCTTCGTCAGTGAACACACCACATCCTGACAAGCTAACCAATACGCTTACAGCAAGCGCTTTTGGGATCCAATACTGCACAGATAATTCTCCTTAGCATACCCTTAATTGTTTTAACAAATATATGAGTGGGTTATGCCGATTTGGTTCAGTGTAAAGTCAATATTAACTTTACGTATCTTGTTTTTATGCAAAACCCGTTACTTTGGGGTACGGCTAAACGTAAGTGTCAGCCTGTCAATATGCAAAATTTTAACTATGGTACTTTCCCATGCCACTAAAAACAAGAAACACTGTGCTTTAATAACAGCTTAATTATCTCGGCCTGTAGTTTAGCGATTGTTTTGTGTTAAACTTCGCCGCCGTGTGGTGGTAATTGCCGGCTTAGCTTACTCTGATTGTTATTAATAATATAACCTAGGTACTTGAATTCATGACTGCTTTTTCAAATCATCAGATCGTTTTAACTGCCATTGGCGATGATCGCCCTGGTATTGTCAGTGAATTAACCCAATTAGTCAGTGACTGTCACTGTAATATTATTGATAGTCGCATTGCCATCTTAGGCAATGAATTTACATTTATTATGCTGTTATCAGGTGATATGTCGGCAATCAGCCGCATTGAACACACCCTGCCCCTCAAAGGCATGGAGCTGGGCTTACTCACTATGATGAAGCGGACAGCCAGTCATACTCAAAGTGAATTTTGTGCTGGCTACACCCTCGAATATACAGGTATCGATACACCTGGCACGTTAAGTAAAGTTACCCGCTTTTTTGCCGACAACCACATTAGTATTTGTTCTTTAAAGTCAGATACCTATGACGAAGAAAAAGATACAAAAATGCGCTGTGAACTGGAGTTTAACATTCCTGTTGAGGTTGACATTGATACGTTTAAAGTCCAATTTGAAGATCTGTCGCGTACTCTAAACGTAGATTACATATTTCGACGCATTCGCTAAGGAGCAAAGCATGAACACAATTAATCCATTACAAGCCGGCGACAAAGCCCCCGCTTTTAGCTTACAAAACCAAGATGATGAAACAATCGTCCTTGCAGAGCTATTAAAAGAGCAGCAAGTATTAGTGTACTTTTATCCAAAAGCATCAACACCTGGTTGCACCGTGCAAGCTGAAAACTTACGTGATGAAAAAGCTGTGTTAGCACAGCTAAATACCCGCGTGGTTGGTATCAGCCCTGATCCGGTAAAAAAATTAAAGAACTTTGAAACCAAAAAAGAATTAAACTTTGACCTACTTTCAGACGAAGATCACGCGATTGCAGAAGCATTCGGCGTATGGGGCTACAAAAAGTTTATGGGTAAAGAGTACGACGGCATTCACCGTTTAAGCTTCTTGATCGGCCAAGACGGAACAATAAAGCACTTTTTCGATAAATTTAAAACCAAAGACCATCATCAAGTGGTGCTGGATTATTTGACTAAATAATCGGTGCTAGATGCTACAGAGTTGAACTTAAGCGTTGCCGATTGGCAACGCTTTTTTTTATGCACGAGAGTACGAAATAAAAGCGCACCTACAACATACTTGTAGTTGTTATTAAAAAACTACTTTTTTACATGACATCGCTAACGGTTTTACTATCAACAAATTGTTCAAAACTGATGATCTTACCCTCTTTGAGTATCCATAAATGGGCGACTCTGGCCTTAAAAAATTTGCCTGTGGCTTTATTGGTTCCGCTATAGCTACCATAAGCAAACACCTTGTCGCCAGCAGCAACATAGTCTTCTACCGCAAAATTATAACCATTCCATTCACTGCCTAACCGTACAAATACATTTTTTTCAATTTCATCAAAGCCTTGGTAGGTTCCGGCATATGGAAAACCAGCGGCTTCCGTCCATTGTGTTTCGTTTGTTATATAACGCTTGAGGTTTTTACCGTTTTCTTCTGAGGTCTTACCTTCATAAGTACTTTTTACAATATCAAGATTGGTCATCGATTTAGTCTCCAGATTAAAACTATTGTAATGTTCTAATGACGATATTTTGGCAGTGGTACTGCATGCTTGAAGCATAGCCAAAGCCATTACTATCGTGATTACTCGCTGAATTCCCCCCATGAAATGAAGCCTGTACAAAGAGTTGAACGGACCTTTCAAACTGCAAGCGGCTTGAAAAGCCATAAATAAATTTAAGCTGTAGTAATTAGCCCCAAGGCATCTCGCCCATAATAACTTTGGCACTTAACGCCAATACGCTATCGCCGCCAATATTTGGATAGCTTGCTTTCATTTTACTCATCAATTCACTTGAATTAGCTGAAGACTTGGCTGCAGCTTCAAAGTCTTGAATGTATTTGCGAGTAAAGTGCACCGCTTCAATAGTCAATGGCTTATCACCTAACATATGACCAGAGATCACAGTTTTAGGATGCAGCTGCTCAATAACATCAAGGGTTTTATACCAACTTTGACGTGATTCAGGTGTTTGCGTATCTGCTAAAAAAACATGCATGTTGTTAAATACCACAACACCACCCAACATAGTTTTAGTCGAAGGGATCCATACAAAAGTATGTTTTGGATCATGACCGTCAAGACCAACAATATTCACTTTTTCACCATCAACCAATAAGGTGTCGCCTTGCAATACTTCTGGCAAAACTAGTTTTTGCGGTGCATTTTCTTTAAGAATTGGCCCCCAATAAGCCTTTTTAGGCGCCATTGACGCTTTAATATAATCTCGGGTTTTAGCAGTTGATAATACCTTAGCATCAGGATAGGCCTCGGTGATCACGTCTAAGCCAAAATAATAGTCAGGATCACCATGACTAATGTAAATAGTGGTTAATTTTTTACCTGATTTTTTAATCAACTCAACCACTGATTGTGCATCATTGCGCTGAAATTGCGCATCAACTAAAATCGCTTCGGTTGGACCGCTGATCAACACCGAACTAACTGGGAACGTGCTTTTTTGTTGTGGATTAAACACACTGGTTTCAAGTGTTGCACTAACTGCATTGGCAGATACTGCCATCATTGTAGCAAGCGTGCTTGCCTGAATTAATTTAGATAAAAATGTCATAGTAGCCTCTAAAATGTCGCTCATTTAGCGAGTAAATTGGGTGTTTTTAAACGTGTAAAATTATTGGTTAATCAATCGTATTAATTAATTGTTTTACATAAGCTAACCACTGCTGTGGCTGACCGTAATAACGCGAGTGGTCTAATTTAGTAAATGCGCCATCGCCGTGCTCAAACGCAAGTGTTGGAAACCCACTACCGCCAACTAAATTCAACATCTGCCGCGCTTTAATTATTTGCTGCTGCGTTTTTTCGCCACTAAAAAGGTCAAACGCATTTAAAAAAGCCCTAGAGCTAGCACCAAGTTGAGTGGCTATGTTAGCTAAATTAGCTATATCAGACTGAGAACGGCCAAGTACAAATTGATCAACTTGCATTCTATGCAGCATGGCAACAGTATTAAGACCTAAAGATCCACCAGCTAATAGCGCCGTGATCGGCGTATCTGAATCTAAAATTCGCTGCTTATCATCTAATAGCGTTTCATAATAAGTTGGACTAAATACTTGCCCCGTTAAACTTGTGATCCTGTTATCCATGGCGATTATTTGCTGATGAAAATCAGCTGATAACTGACGTTTATTAGCCCCTGAAAATAAGCCGCCGCCATACAGCTTAATATCTATTGTTGTTAATTGAGTGAGTTCATCAATCAGCGGTGCGACGGCATAACACCAACCACACTGCGGGTCCATAATGAAATGCAAGGTCTTCATTTTATTTTCCTGTCAGCAGTATTAAATTTATGAAACAAGTATAAATTGCAAATATGTTGCAATAAACATCACAACAGGCAATAGTTAATTGCATATATCGAACATATAGGAAATAAAATGGACAGGATCACCGCAGCTCAAGTCTTTGTTAGAATTGTCGAGCAAGGTAGTATGGTCAGCGCAGCGCATTCGTTAGATATGTCGCGCTCGATGGTAACTAGGTACTTAAGCGAAATGGAAAGTTGGGCGAATAGTCAGTTATTACATCGCTCTACGCGTAAACTCACGCTCACCGCCGCAGGTGAAAAAGCTTTTGTAAATTGTCTGTCGTTATTAGATTTAGCCAAACAAGTGTCTATCCCTTTAGAGCAAGATCATGTCGCACAACCTGAAGGGTCGATCCGTATTTCTTGCTCTCAATTTGTCGCCGCTAATTTATTGCCAGCAGTAATTGATCAGTTTTTAGATGAGTATCCCAAAGTACATATAGATATTCATATCAGTAACCAAGTAACTAATTTAGTTGAAGATAGAATCGATCTAGCAATACGTATTACCAACGACTTAGACCCCAATATCATTGCACGCCCGCTGGGTCGTTGCCGCTCAGTGTTATGCGCCACCGAAGATTACCTAAATCGTTTTGGTTACCCTGTTTACCCTGATGATTTGGCCAAACATAATTGCTTAATTTATTCTAATTTTGGAAAAAGTTTGTGGCATTTCAGCAAAGAAGAACTCGCGGTTGTTACTTCAGTCGCTGGCAACTTCAGTGCGAATGAATCAATGCTCTTACTTCAATCAGCACTCAAAGGACGCGGTATATCTTTACAACCTAAACATGCCGTACAACAGTTGATCAATGATAAAAAGCTGGTTCATGTGCTCCCCAACTATGAGCCAGCGTCCTTAGGTATTTACGCCATATACCGTTCTCGCAAACATCAATCTATAGCGATTAGAAAGTTACTCGAGCGCCTAATTGCGTATTTTGAAAAAACAGACACTTAAAAATACAAATAACTTAAAATTAATAAGCGCATAAACCAGCTAATGCTACTTAAACTCCCTTGGTATTGCTCAACCGTTTGATTCAAAAAGGTGAGCTCTGTTTTACTCAATTTTACCCATTGCAAATACTTTTTCGTCAATAACGTAGCTTTACACAGCTTATGCCAGCGTAGAATTATAGCTTTGTCATTAAGTCTATTTGCTTTTTATCATCAACTTAAGTGCTAAGTGCGTGTGATTACTCATCACTGCATACGCACACAGAGAAATACAATGACCAAATTTTAGGCTGGATGTCTTGCTTATTGTTGAGTAAACCAAGACTTAGTAATTCAATTCTAGCGAATACCACTGAAGCGATAACCTCATTTACGCCACTAACCCTTGGTACTTATACTGCTTCGGTTAGTGTAACGGACGATGCGGGTAATACGGTTGTAAAACACATTTTAATTGCTGTTTCTCTGCATGATGTTAGCTGGCTTGGTAGTGTTAGCGGTCGTCTGGTTGATGCTTTAGGGCGCGGCCTTGCTAATGTCGATCTGTTTTCAAGTGAAGCAATAATAGACAGTTTATATTTCTCTACGGATGATAATGGCTATTATCAAGCAGTAATAGGCGTAGGAGCAGAGAAGAAATTTAACATTATGGGTTTTAGCTCTCCATTTACATCTGCTACCGTTGTGAGAGAGCAGCAGGTAACTACCAACCACTTCACCATTGATTTAGGTACAAAAACAGCACTTATTAAGCAAAATGTCCGTATTGGTTTGACAGCTTGTGAAGGTTATAGCGGCCCTACTGAGCTTAAGCTTAAATTTAACTCATTAGATTTCACGTTAGAAGGGGGAGAATTAGATCAGTCCGTTTCTGACAATCAAACAATCACTATTGGCAAAACCAAAGATTTTTCAATACTTGCACCTTTTTTATATCGTGTAGAACCAGATGATTATCCTGTTATTTGGATAAAAAACACCGAAAAAGGAGATTATGATAGTAAGGAAGAATGGCAATTAGATTTACGTGCTAACTCAAATGATGTTGTTGAGCACACATTTGAAATCTGTGACCAACTCACCCCATAATGATTAAATCTTGCTTGATAAACCTTTATCGAATTTTCAGCTTAGGTCGATTCAATTTATCTTAATCAGAAAAGCTTTTGTACTAGTACAGAAGCTTTTTTGAGTAGATATCACTGATTTTTAGTGAGTCGTTCAAGCTCTATATCACCTAGATACATCAAGATTTTAGTATTGAATATCGCGAAGATAGCCCACCATTACCCGCTAATGAAACCTTTAAAATTAACAAAGGATCTTGTAGTGAATTGTCTTAGATGCAAATTAATCTGCTGCGCCATTTTGGCATTGCCGTGCGTTTTGTCAGCGGCTATTTCTATTTTGATATGGAAACCCCTTCGATGAACTGCACGCTTGGCAGAGGTTTTTTACCTGGTACAGGTTGGTTAGGTTTTAACCCCAACCATGGTATTTTGACTGATAATACCCACTTTGATGTCGCGTCCAGCGACGCCCGAAAACACCATGCCTATTTATGGTGGTATACGGGGCAGCGCAACATCGCAATTAATCACCAACTTAAGTAAAAAAAAACGTCGATAACCTAAAGTCAGACTAATGCTAAGGCGTCAAAAAGGGTGCTGTTTGGCTGGCCTTTGACTTAGCGACATTGGCCGGTGGTCCTTGAGCAACAATATTCCCACCTTCATCGCCCGCACCAGGACCAATATCAATGACCCAGTCGCTATGGCTCGCGACCTGCATATCGTGTTCAACCATGATTACGGTGTTACCTGCGTCTACCAGACCATTTAATTGCAACATCAACATAGCAACATCTGCGGGATGAAGGCCATTAGTGGGTTCATCGAGAATATACAAGGTGTCACCGCGTTGCGTTCGTTGCAACTCAGTAGCTAATTTTATCCGTTGCGCTTCACCGCCCGATAATTCGGTAGCAGGCTGACCAAGCCTTAAGTAGCCGAGCCCCACTTGCAACAAGGCATCCAAAGCGCGTGCTATTAAAGGCTCATCCATAAAAAATTCACGAGCTGTTTCGACGGTTAAATCAAGCACTTCAGCGATATTTTTATCTCGATAAGTAATATCGAGCGTTTCGTCATTGTAACGCTGCCCTTGACATACCTGACAAGGCGAATAAACACTAGGCAAAAACAACAATTCGACACTCACAAATCCTACGCCTTCACAATTCGAACAACGCCCCTTAGCTACATTAAACGAAAAGCGCCCTGCGTCGTAGCGCCTCGCTTTTGCTTTGGGTGTGGCGGCGAATAGCTTACGTACGTGGTCAAACAAACCGGTGTAAGTGGCAAGGTTTGAGCGTGGTGTTCGGCCAATAGCTTTCTGATCCACGGTCACTAAACGTCGGATGTGCTGTATGCCATCAACAATTTTACCGCTGGTGGCGATTTCTAATTCTTCCTCAAGTAAATCAGTCTCATCATTGGGTGCCTCGACGGTATTTTGCTGACCAAGGGCATCAGACACAAGCTCCACCAGCGCCTGACTGACTAAACTCGATTTTCCCGAACCCGAGACACCGGTAACGCTAGTCATAAGCCCTAGCGGAAACTCAATGTCGATATTCTTCAAGTTGTTTCGCTTAACCTGAACTAATTTGAGCCAAGCATTCGGCTGTCTTGGCCTATGTGCTGCACTGTCATCTTTATTAAACACAAATCGACCAGTGTGAGACTCGGTTACCTCGCGCAAGCCCTCAAGCGGACCACTGTAAATAATTTCTCCGCCATGGGTTCCAGCATTGGGACCTACATCAACAATCCAATCTGCATGGCGAATAACGCTAACATCATGCTCTACCACAAATACTGAATTACCCGCTGCGATTAATTCATCTAAGGCACCTAGCAATGCTTGAGTATCAGCGGGATGCAGACCGGCTGAGGGTTCGTCTAATACGTAAACGACACCAAATAATTGAGAGCGGATCTGCGTTGCAAGGCGCAGGCGCTGTAGTTCGCCCGGAGATAACGTGGGCGTACCACGTTCAAGCGACAAATAACCCAAACCAAGTCGAGTAAGCGCTTCAACACGAGTAAGAATATCGCTGGCAATACGCTGTGCGACGATGGCTTTTTCTCGATTAGCGGTGTTATCAGCGGGTTTGTTATTAGCTGTATCCTTTAACCGCAACGCCAACTCAGTCAGCGTCAATTGCGACAATTCACCAATATCAAGTCCAGCAAATTTAACCGACAGTGACGCTTGTTTGAGTTTTTTACCCTGACATTCGGGGCATTGAGAAATCTGCATAAACTGCGATACCCGCTTTTTGGTGCGCGGGCTTTGCGTAGTAGCAAATGACTGCAAAATAAAACGCTTGGCGCTTGTATAGGTCCCCATGTAATTGGGCTTTTCCCCTTTATCAATTGCTTCTCGTATTTGGCTAATATTGTAGTCTCGATAAACCGGCACTTCAGGGGTTTCATCGGTAAACAAGATCCAATCCCGCGTTTTTTGTGGCAATTTTTTCCAAGGAGTATCAACTTCATAGCCCAATGCAATCAAAATACGCAATAAATTTTGCCCTTGCCATGCTGGCGGCCATGCCGCGATAGCGCGTTCCCTAATAGTCTTGCTGTCATCTGGTACCAACGACTTCTCTGTCACTTCAAATACACGACCTATGCCATGGCATCGCTCACAAGCGCCCTCTGGGGTATTTGGCGAGAAGCCGTCAGCGTAAAGTATATTTTGACCTGTTGGATATTGCCCTGCACGGGAATAAAGCATGCGCAAGCCATTAGAAATCGTGGTAACACTACCAACAGATGAACGCACCGATGGAGTTCCTCGCTGCTGTTGCAGTGCTACTGCTGGCGGTAACCCTTCGATTGAATCAACATCTGGCTCCTCTACTTGATCAATCAAGCGACGGGCATAAGGCGAAACAGAATCTAGGTAACGACGCTGAGATTCAGCAAACAAAGTGCCAAAGGCCAATGACGACTTTCCTGAGCCAGAAATACCAGTAAAAACCACCAAGGCATTACGGGGCAAATCAACATCGATGTTTTTTAAGTTGTGAACCCGTGCACCTCTAACTTGGATACATTCATCAGGCTCAATACGACTAGGTTTGTTTTTTTGTCGAACGATTGTTATCTCCTTTTTTGTAGCGTGTTGGCATAAAAAAACCACCTTACGATTTTATAGATATGGAGGTTGATGATAAATTAGCAAGGCTAAAATTATTCAGCATAATTGATTGGAATGAATTTATTTTGGCAGGATAAGTCAGGCTTGACTCCTTACCCAACGAAAGAGCCATAACAATTTACCGTGGGTGAATAATATCTATCAGATCACAGTAACCAACTCAATTAAAGGTTAAAAAACAATCAAGTTAATTGTGTAGAACCAGTTCCTAAATGAGTAATTCTACAGCCTGAACGCACGCCTAAACGGCGAGCAACTTATTGCGAGTCCAGCGGCCGCAGGCCGCGATGTTTAAGGAGCTTGTATGGATAATAAACCCATAAATTAATTATTATTTTAACCTAGTTCGGGTAATGTGAGGCCCAAGCTTTGGCTGCAACCAAAGTCTTTTATACAGTAGTTCGATTGATTGAAGGCTCCTCT
>NZ_JACJDT010000109.1:0-1598 GCF_014163675.1 Pseudoalteromonas sp. SR44-5 | reverse complement strand
ACTAATAAAAGGCACAAACCCCATTACACCCGGGCGTGTTGCCACTATATCAAGGTGGCATACAATATCAGCCCATTTAAAACAACAATTACCCAGCTCATCACGCTCTTCACAACCAGGTATCTCATAGGTAAAGCCCACTAGCTGTTTTTGTCTGTCAAAATATATTTGCTTTTTAGGGAGGTAACTCTCTGTTATTGGTAATAGATTAAGAAAAAACAGGTTCCAAAAAAAAGTGAGTATAGGTATCCACCACTGAAACTTTTCACCTTCTTCGTAAATAGGCAGAGATACAACACTTATAAAAGTCACAAGGCTTAGTACAGCTCCTATAATTATAGGACCAAAAAGTATTGCTCTAGCAGGGCTATTCCCGCACATTTCTACTTTATATTGTTCAGGATATTTTTGAATTGCTTGTTGTTTTCTAGCTGGTAAATCATATAAATAGCATAAGCCTTTGAATTTTCTCTTAAGGCTATTTAATCTCTCAGGGTAAAAAAAACAATTAAATCGCGTTTTTTTAGGCATGACATCAACGGCTAGGTAGTCATTATTTTGCATGTAATATCCTTATTGTTTAATCAACCTTCGTACTTTAAAGTGCCCGTTTAAACTCCTTTTCTGATTGTTAACGTATCATGGACCCTGAAACTTAAGCCGTTTCACGGAAAGCCGATAAAAAGTTGAACCAGTAAACGCTTTATTTTATATTTCCACGTTAATTGTTCTATGCGATCAGGCTCTGCCTTCCAATGCTGCCAAGGTTTCGTTATTTCGTCATTGGCTTTACCTTTTAGCCAATCAAATGGAAAAGCATCTTCTAAAATTTCGTCCCTAATTTCAATTTGCTGTTCAATTGAGAAGTCTACCCAAAAGTCTGAAGGACGATTATTATTTTTATCAAACTCTGCTGTAATTGGATCTAAATGTCGGTGTTGTTCATATACCGGCACATCGGGCAATGGCTTACTTAAATCCATAAAGCGCACATAACACTCCCATAATAAATAACAATGCACTGGATTAGCTGAAAGTTCGACAACTGAACCGGTTACTATTGTTTTAGGGTACTTCTCTTGGTCTATATGGCTAATTTCTGGAAAGTAATTCATTGCACCCGGCGCGCCCATTTTCGAGGTTAGCCTGCAAACAATCTCTTCCCATTTAAAGCAACAGTTACCTAAGTCGTCTCGTTGTTCACAACCTGGTATATCAAAAGTAAACCCGACCGTTTGGTTTTGCCTATCAAGATACATCACCCTATCAGGTATATACCTAGCAGTTATTGGTAGTAAATTTAAGAAGAATAAGTTCCAGCAAAAGGTAACCAGTGGTATCCACCACTGAAAATTTTCACCTTCATCATAAAATGGAAGTGATAAGATACTAATTAATGTAATTAAGCTTAATACAGCACCAATAGCCATTGGACCAAATAATATGGCTTTTATAGGGTTATTACCACAAGGTGCTATTTTATATTGCTCTTTTTTATTCGCGTAAATGCGCCTATCTTGATTTAGCCAACGTCGGAAAAAACATAATCCTCTAAATTCGCTTCCTTCATTTATTATTCGGTGCGCTTCAAAAAAACG
>NZ_JACJDT010000108.1:0-1610 GCF_014163675.1 Pseudoalteromonas sp. SR44-5 | reverse complement strand
AAAAGTAGCCATCATTGCGTGTATACGAAAGCTGGTAGTGATAATAAATTCAATGGTGAGAGATGGTGTAATGTGGGATCCTGAAATGGTTTAAAATTAGGAATTGACACCATAGTCACTTGTTATATGCCTGCACCACCATGCAGGATAATTTCATTCTCGTTGCTATTTAATAGTTACAAAAAACTATCAGAGAACTATTTTACTTTATGGTTTCTTAGTTGGTGTTCACCCAATATTTTTCGAATTTATTCTTCTCTGTAATGGTATATGGATAATCGGCTAATTTTAAATAAACACCAATAATTCATTTATTTTAGTAGGTAAAAGTACATAACATCTAATTAAAAATGTTTCTAAGTATTCACTGCTGTTAGATTTAGACCCTAATAATTTTACTTTTCCAACCATTTCAGATGCAAGTTGTTTAAGGTTTGGACTAAACTTCGTTATTTCATCTATGTTAAACCATGCCTCCCCAAAACCTGAAAAAGCATTTAAATTCAGTTTACCTATGAAAACGACCGCATAATAGTCAAGACTTAAAAAATTTCTCGTTTTTAAGAAAGAATGCAAATTATGAGTTTACCACATAGGAGACGCTTATTATTGAGGTGATTCTGGTTCTCCTACTATTTTTTGTAATATAATGCTAGCTACAATACTCGCCATGATCGGCCACCAAATAAATGCATATATTGCGTAAACGTGTAGACAAAGATAAGCAATAGACGTAGTGATGTGAAATGTAGTGACTATAATAGAATCATTACTATCTTTAGTAATTAACCTCCCTAGTATCGAACATAGCCCAAGTAAAACCAGAAACCCTGCAATTGGATAGATAAGATAATTTAAAATGTCTAGTGTTGGATAGATAAGATCGTGTAAAATTTCCATTTTTGCATTGTTCCATCCCTTGAGCGAGAAATAGCTATATAAATCTATAAGAATAGCGACCAGAAAACCACCAGTTAATATAAATACCACTGGGTTTTTGAATATATTTGATTCTTCCCCCATTTCTGCACCTCCATAAAGGTAATTTGAGGTAATATCTTTGCCACAATCCTTAATTTCATAATCATACCTGCCAGCCTCTACGTTAATAGCAGAACCATTTTCATTCATTTCTTGGAGTTTTTGATAGCTATCTGTTTGTACTTTCTTCAATTCGTCACGATGGGTCATATTTGTTTTTGAAATAACTACATGATAAATATCTTTAGTAGAAATAAGTTCATTATTCACGATGACTTTACCTCTTTTAAAAGGTTCGATAAAATCATCCCTTACTTGCACTTCTGACAAATCTTTAAATATACACTTCCAAGAATTATCATTTTTCATTTTTAACACTATGTGAAACTTACTCAAGAGTAATACCTGTGCCATAAACGCTCAGAATGAACTTGGATTTGGTCATGTAAAACTGTAACCGATTTCTCTGTATATTTCATATATCCACCAAACCCTATATTGCATATAACGAGGCTGTAGAATAACTCGTTTTTAATTTATTTTTATTGATGCATTAACCATAGCTGAGTTCCTATTTTGATTCAATCGGTTACTTCGATTTTACGTGAAATATAAAAAGAGGATTTACT
>NZ_JACJDT010000107.1:0-1658 GCF_014163675.1 Pseudoalteromonas sp. SR44-5 | reverse complement strand
ACTCTGAATAGTTAAGATGGGTGTCATCTTAATTTCGTTGGCCAAGTAATCAGCCAAGCCATTGTTAAGTTATAAAAAGCTAAGTTATAAAAAATTTACAAGAAGTACAGCAAATAAAGGAGTAATAATGAGCGAAAATCAATTAGATCATGAAAAAATAAAAAAAGAAATGTTAGAAGAAAGAAAGCGCGAAGATCAAGAGCGCGAAGACTGGATGCGTGCAAACCCAGAAGAAGTCGATAGGCGCTATTATGAGCACGTAGCAAAGTTTGTTGCTGAGGATGAAGAAAAAAGGCCAGAAAGAATTAGGAAGCTAGAAGAATGGAAACAACTTAACCCGAGAAAAAAACCACTTAATGCAAAAGATAAAAACATTCAACGATTAGCACTTGATGAAAGCTATGCTGAAAGAAGAGATCGAAAAAGTAAAGAAGAAAAAGATCCAGAAATAGAAAAAGCAGAGAGAACTAAGCAAAGAAATGACTCGATTTATCGGGCTAACTCCACTAAGTACAGAGAAAGGCTGCCAAGAGATTATTTGCATAAAGACAGTTATGAGGCGCGATTAAAAAAAGCCGAAGCACTCAATGGCTGCGGGTTTAAAACCCGTACGTTTAAAAGTAAGCGTTTTACTGATGAATATGCAGCAGAGCTTAAGTCGCCTAATAGTGGCTCAACGCTTGAGGGGCACTGGGTTCGCGGAGATGGGCAACAACTTGCTATTTCATGGTTTGGCGGGTGGTCAAATCTATTTACTATTCTGGGCTTTGGTTGTACTAGCCTCGCTTTAATCGTTTTCTTTTTTCATATCATTGCGTTAATTGTGAATGGGTTTGAATATTTCTGGGTGATGGCCTCAATCTATATAACTCTTTTTTGTTTAGGAGTGTTTACGTTAAAACACCGTGCCATATTATCGCACCGAGATAAGTTTTATTTTAACCGCCATACAGGGCTTGTAAAAACCCCTCATACTTTGTTTAGAAAACCGTTTTATTTACCTTACGAAGACATTGTTTGTTTTGGTGCAAATGAGCGAAATGTAGGTTCAGCCCGTGGTGGTTCACGCGTGTTTGTGTCTCTCATGGTGCCGTTAAAGTACCCTAAACATTATCGCCTCACCAAGCCAACATTTTACGTAGGTGGTTTTAACCGTGAATGGGATTCACTGCAATATGCCACAGCAATGACCTTTATGGATACCTCAATCCCGCTTGGTACACACTTATATCAATCAATAGAGCACTACTTCAAAATAGATAAAGATATAACAGAAAAACACGGATTTCCTGAGGAGTTAAAACCCTATTTAGACCCAGCAGATTGCCAAGTTAACCGTCAGGAAGTGTGGTAATTAAAAGCTAAATCGCTCTTTAAAAATTTAAAAAATTGAACCTAAAGTGATGCATTTAATTGCTTTAGGTTTAGTTTGCAGCTTCTGTTAGTAGTGGCGTTGTTATTTTTCCTGATGGAAAATTAAGAAGACAGCCACCTTGAAATCCGCGTACTTTAGAAATGGAATAACAATGACACCCATCTTAATTTTTTAGTGACTGATTTATCAAGTGGGCAGGGTATACGGCTCGATTTAAATCAGCATAATTGCGCCGCCATATTTAAAGCGCTCAACACAACCAGAGTTACATTTAGACTGCGAG
>NZ_JACJDT010000106.1:0-1708 GCF_014163675.1 Pseudoalteromonas sp. SR44-5 | reverse complement strand
AGATTTTCAGTGATGGTGATAGTACTACCAGCAGGTAAATCGGAGGTACCGCTGAGAGACACTAACTGTCCTAATAGGAAGGTGGGCACAAACGCAAGCTCTGGTGGAATTGTATCCACCACGCCATTGTCACTGGCGTTGCCGGTATTACCTGCGGCATCAGTGAGACTGGCAGTCACGGTGTACGCACCATCGATAAGCGGCTGCGTGGCTTCTGCACTCCAATTACCGCTAGCATTGGTTTGTACTGTCACCGTATGGCTGCCATTGCCATCCGTAAAGGTAATCGCAATGTCACTATTGGCTAGATCCGATGTCCCTGTAACCAGCGGCGTATTGTCGTTGGTCAACGCCGGTGCATCGATAGTGACGCTCGGCGCTGTTGTGTCTATCACCCCAGTTTCGCTATCGGTGCCGGTATTGCCTGCGGAGTCTGTCACACTGACATTCACTGTGTACTCGCCTTCGACGAGCGCGTTACTGACCTCCACCGACCAATTTCCTGCGCCATCCGTTAGGGCTGTCGCGCTTTGTACTGCGCCATTTGAAGCGATGATTTCAATCGTTACTTGTGTGCCTGCTGGCACACCACTACTTTGGCCACTAATAAGGGGGGTCACATCACTGCTGTCTGCCAGTGCATCCACACTGAGCATTGGAGCCGTTACATCAATCACCCCGGTGACACTGGCGCTGGCTGGATTGCCCGCTTGATCTGAGACACTCGCAGTGACTGTGTATTCGCCTTCAGCCAATACCTCCAGCGCAGGCACTGACCAGGTGCCTGATGGTGTCATTTGCGTGGTGACTGTGTGTGAGTTGCCTGCCGCATCATTAAATCCTAAGGTGACAATGCTGCCTTGTGGCGCACTGGCCGTGCCGCTGATAGTAGGCGTGGTGTCATTCGTGTCGGCTGGCGGATTAATGCTGATATCCGGCATGGTGGTGTCGATAATCCCAGTAACTGTGGCCGTGCCTTGATTACCCACGGCATCTTCAACGGTGGCGGTCACCGTAAAGTCACCTTCGGCTAAATCACTACTGGCCGTGACACTCCACGTGCCGCCGGTTACGGTGGTTTGAATAGTCTCTGCTGGATTAATTCCATCATTTATCACCACAGTGACAACACTGCCATCTGGCGCATCACTGCTTCCGTTAATGGTCGGTGTGGTGTCATTGGTTTCACCAATCGCATTGATGGTAATACTTGGCGCTAAGGTATTGAGTGTGAAGGTATCGGTGGCACTGTTGCTATTGCCCGCCGCATCACTGACGCTCGCAACCACCGTATAATCATCATCGGCTAAAACTGGGGCGGTAACGGCCCAGTCACCATTGACATCAACCGTGGCACTGAGTGTGGTAACTGTCCCACCGCTGTCGGTGACAGTGAGGTTTATCACCGTTCCTTGTGGCTCTGATGAGGTGCCACTGAGTGTCGGCGTATCATCATTAATGGCTCCGAGGCTATTGATACTGATCAACGGATCTAAGGTATCCACACTGCCAGTGCCGGTGTCACTGCCGGTATTGCCTGCCGCATCGGTAATACTGGCGGTCACTGTATAACTGCCATCCGGTAAGCTTGGTGCTGTTACTTGCCATGAACCATCAGCGAGGACGGTGGCACTTAATCCATAACTATCGCCATTGACATCCACGATACTGATGCTAACAACGGTGCCCGTAGGCTCGGTTGAGGTAC
>NZ_JACJDT010000105.1:0-2001 GCF_014163675.1 Pseudoalteromonas sp. SR44-5 | reverse complement strand
TGTGCAACAACAGGTGAAATAGATTATATGGTTGTATCGGGTTCAACGGATGAAGGTAATGATATATTCGTGACTTTAATTAAGTTTGATGACCAGTGGGATGTACCCGCAGGAACTATGTCTTGCTGCAGAGCCACAGCGGGGGCTATGGTTGGAGTATATGATAGGGTATTCCCAGGAAAAGTCGCGGTTGAATGGTTAGATAAGTCAGAAAATAGAATTTACTTTGGTGAAGTTGCAATAGACAAAAAAGGTTACAAATTAGCTAAATCTCTCCCTTATTTTACTTTATCGACAGGTGAGGTATTTAAGAAAATAAAACCATATTTAATAGTCGGTATGGGTGAATCAGGTGAAATCAAAGTTTGGATTTCAAATACACCATCTGCTGGGTTTACAGGCCATGTATTACACGAACTAGGCTCAGGGCAAGCTCAATGGCGTGAGAATAAGTAGTAAAGCCACGACCCTAAGCTTATGTTCTATAAAGTATTCGCAGAGGTAGCCCGTAGCTCATGACCCAGAAGAAGACGCTGAATTCACCACTAAAAACCAACAACGTGAGCTTTTTTACAATCAACCAGAACAAGCTGAAGAAAGTGAGCAATGGCAGTCACAACTAATAAATGGATATAGATTATGGACAACCTCATAAAATTACTCATCACACTCACTTTTACATTATTTGTAATGGGTTGCTCGTCAACAGGAACAATTGATTACATGGTTGCAGGTGTCGGCACCGAAAATGGCAATGCAATTTGGGGGCGCTCTGTAGTATTTGATGATGAGTGGGGAATACCGTCAGGGGCAATTGGGTGCTGCTATGGTGAAACAAGAGCGACGGTAAGTGTTTACGATCAAAAATTCCCAGAAAAAGTAGCTGTTGAATGGTTAGATAAGTCAGAAAATAGAATTTACTTTGGTGAAGTTGCAATAGACAAAAAAGGTTACAAATTAGCTAAATCTCTCCCTTATTTTACTTTATCGACAGGTGAAGTATTTAAGGAAATAAAACCATACTTAATAGTCGGTATGGGTGAGTCAGGTGAAATCAAAGTTTGGTTATCTAATACCCGTTCAGCGGGATTTACAGGCCGTGTATTACACGAACTAGCCTCAGGACAAGCCCAGTGGCGTGAGAATAACTAGTAAAGCGATTTCCATCTGTAGCTTTGGCCCATGGTTCTGAATATGGGCCGGAATTTACCACTAAAAACAACATATTGAAGGTTCATGTAGTAACAATGGCAAGGGCCAACCAGCGGGCAAGTAACCTTGCAACTAGCAAAAAAACGCCCAGACGAAGTATCCTTTTGGCAGCACTATTTTGAGGTTAAACCAGGGGCTTATAATGTCACTGCAACTGCCAATGGCGCGGTAGATAGCACCACATTCACCGTTGAGCAGCCTACGTTAGGTTACGAAATTGAGCTACTAGATGAGACAGGCGAGCCCCAAGCCAACATGGGCTATAAAATTCGCTTACGTAACGGCCATATTATCACCGGACAGCTCGATCAAAACGGCTACGCCAACGTATCAGGCCCTGATTTTGAAAACGCCAAAGTCAGCTTTTTTGAACTCGCCGATCACGATTGGTCAGTAGGCAACATCACCTAAACGTAGACTTGCTCTGGCGATATTTATATTTAGGGATAAGGATATTTCAATGATACAACAACACACCGTCGCACAAGGCGAAACTCTGCTACGCATAGCACGCCAATATGGTTATAAAACCTCAACCGCCTTGTATAACCACCCCAGTAATGCTGAATTTAGAGCGCTGCGCCCTGATCCAAACTTAATTTACCCGGGTGACGTTATTACCATACCACCTAAAAAAGAAAAGTTTATGCCGCTGCGCGCCAATAGCCTAAATACGTTTGTTGTACAAAACGAAAAAGAATATTTTCGCCTGCAAATAATTCATGAAGATGGTGATGACATCACTGGCAAACGTATTGTACTCAACATAGGCAGCCAAACTATCGATAC
>NZ_JACJDT010000104.1:0-2192 GCF_014163675.1 Pseudoalteromonas sp. SR44-5 | reverse complement strand
CTTGATACGCTTGACTTTGGCAGGCCAAGTGCGTCTGCTGCCTTGGTAAAGCTGCCAAATTGAGCAACCAATACAAAGCGCTGCATGGCTTCAAATTTGTCCACATCTTCTACCTTTGTTTGTTTTATCCGAACAATGTTATCACTTTTGTCATGTATATCGAACACAATAAATTATCTACTCTGTTCTACGTGGTCAGAGCCGCTATGGTTTAAGGTTTTAAAATTGTTACAGAATAGATTGGAGAGAGTGATGAATAAATTAGCAATTATTACTGGTGCTAGCCGTGGGTTAGGAAGAAACAGTGCTTTAGCGTTAGCTGACAAAGGCATAGACGTTATTTTTACTTATCACAATAATGTTCAAGCGGCACAAGATGTGATTGAAGAGATTCAACAAAAAGGCCAAAAAGCCTTTGCCCTTCAATTGGATACGCGCGATTTTGATGCCATTCCTGAATTTGTTAGTCAGGTTAAGGGGTTGTTGACCAATGAATTTGCACGAAGCGATTTCGATTATTTGTTAAATAACGCTGGCGTAGGTTTACGGGCAAGTGTTGAAGAAACCACTTATGAAGAGCTAGAAAATATGCTGGCAATCCATGTAAAGGGACCTTTCTTTTTAACGCAAGCATTATTACCGCATATTAAAGACGGCGGTCATATTCTCAATATTTCTTCAGGTTTGGCACGTTTTAGTATGCCAGGTTCAAGTGCCTACGCGATGGCCAAAGGTGCAGTCGAAGTCATGACACGCTATATGGCAAAAGAGTTCGCAAACCGACAAATTCGCGTAAATACCTTGGCACCCGGTGCTATTGCGACAGACTTTGGCGGTGGTAATGTGCGTGACAACCAACAAGTGAACCAAATGGTGGCATCTGTTACCGCTTTGGGTCGGGTTGGGGAGGCTGACGATATTGGTAAAGCCGTTGCCATGTTGCTGAGTGAAGACAGCGGCTGGATTACGGGACAGCGTATAGAAGCGTCTGGCGGTATGTTTCTTTAATTTTCAGCTAATCTTGGTGCTCTGCCGCATTATTTTTTATAAGGATTCAAAGCCCTCTGCGTGAGGGCTTTCATCGCTACTATAAAGCTCTTAATATATTGTCAGAATTAGTTAAACTCGAGCAGTGTTTACTGGCTCAGACTTGCTTTGACAGTTCAAGTTAAGACTTATTCACATAAATTACAGTGGCTTTTTTTATCTGAATTTTGCTTTCGCTTTTTGCATTAACCCAGCCCTATTATTACAGGCTGGGCAGAAGGTAATTTCAACTGTTGAGGCTTTATTCAATAGTGGTAATAAGGATTTTTCGCGTCTTAAGTCCTTTAACTCACGTTCTAATTGGCGTTGCTGTGAAAGCCAGAGGGGTCAAATCTTGACTTCACACATCAAGAATCATCAATGTCCGCTTCTACCACTTTGCCGATATTACGGCTGTGAGCGATAACCCTCAAGATTTCAAAAATGCTGTTTATATTTCATAGTGCCCTTAACTGAGAAGCAGAGAATTATATTGAGAGTGTGACTACTTTAAAGGTTTAGTTATTAAAATATTTTCAAATAAACTTTTTTGGAACATGTATAAGGCGTTTTTCACAATAGGTGTTTTTCAATAACGTGACCCAAAGCGCTGTGACTTTTATTATCTTGCTAGGGTGATTGATTGCAGCCAATCCATAAAGACAGTTAGGCGTTTAGTTGGTTGTCTACGTGATGAATAGAGTAAAGACACCGGCATTGGCTCGGCTTCAAATTGAGGTAGGACAGAAATGAGCTGGCCTTTCTTGATGAGGTTTTCTGCACCAATCGCGGGGAGTTGGGCAATGCCAAGCCCTGCTAAGCAAGCATCTAAATAAGCATCTGTGCCATTAACCGCTAGGCTACTTGGCATGGATTGTTGTTTTACCTTGTCGCCTTCCATGTATTCAAATTGGGCATCGAGATTACCAAGCGTATGAGAATATTCGATCAGTTTATGATTGGCTAATTCTGCAAGACTCTGTGGAATACCATATTTTTCAACATAGCTTGGCGACACACAGTTTACGCTTCGGTACAGCGTTAATGGGCGAGCGATAAGGCTGCTATCGTCAAGATTACCCACTCGAATGACGCAATCAATGCTTTCTTTAATTATATCAACTCGATAATCTGCGCTGCTGATCTTTAGGCGTATGTTGGGGTAT
>NZ_JACJDT010000103.1:0-2199 GCF_014163675.1 Pseudoalteromonas sp. SR44-5 | reverse complement strand
TTACCATCTGGCAATAAAAACAAGCCATTAGAGTAAATAATTGGTCGCTCAGTGAGTGTTTTAGTCGGTACATGGTAGTTATAATGTTTACCACTGGCGTAAAAAATCACATTTTCACTGTCTTTAGTCCAGTTAAAATGGGCATAGCCATAGCCTTTACTCATAAAAATAAACTGTTGGGTTTTGGTGTCCCACAGCTCGCGAGTAAAACCGTGCTCTGTTGTATCCATAGATAAAGCAATGTAGCGGTTATCTGGCGAGCGCTTAGGCTTATGTAACCCAACCCTCCATTTATCTTTATAGGCAGTTTCGGGAATAATGCGGCGCCTATCAGAGCCATCCATGCGCGCAGAAAATAATGTAGTTTGCCCTGTCCACTCTATGTCGGCTTTAAATAAAATCCGCGGAGTTGAAAATGTTTCTTTATCGCCATACACCTCGTCGCGCACCTCTTTAGGCCACTCAGGATGATATGTATGGCGATATGCTCTTTTATCTTTACTAAATCGGCTGGGCTGTTCTTCAACAACTTGTTTAGCAGGTGGATTAGGCTCCTCACCACAGCCTGCTAATAGCAGCGTAGCGACACTTAGTAACATTATGACTGCACGGCGTGAAAATGACTTAGTTAACAGCGGCGTTAAAAACGGTTTAAATCGTGCTGTGTTTTCTGAGATTAATGACATCAATAGTCCTTGATTGTACGGTGTGAATTGGTCGCAAGTGCAGCAGTGCAAAGCTTGAGAAGCTTAAGATAAATAGTTTTATGAGCATGAAACGGTGTGCGTGTTGTCAACTGCTTGTCATCAACAACCTCGATCACCGCACCTTCATCAGTGCTTAATAGTATTGGTATCGCTTCATTACTATCAGCCACCACCACACGATTAAACAACAGAGTGAGCTTACTGATTGGCTTACCTTCATTCACATAGCCCGTGAGTAAATACGCTTTAGGGAAGCTACATATCCCTGTATTCAATTGCTCTGTCATTGTTCATCCTTGATATTAAACACGCCATAAATATATACTCGCATCATGCCCCAAATATTACTTTCTTTAATCGGTATCTCTTTTGTTTGCCGGGTCACTAAATCTAACTCAATAAAGTAATAATTATTAAACGCCCAACCATTCCCAAGAAGCTCAGTAGACTTTCTTTTAGATTTTGTTAACACTTTATTTTTTTTATCTGAGAAAAAGTAAGTATCTGCTTTTCTTGGTGATATAATGCGCTTATTGGGGTCCGATAAGTTAATCCAGTAATTTTGCGCCGCCCCAAGCCCTTCTGATAAAAAATAAATATAATCGCCGAAGGGAGATACCTTAAAACTACGCATAGAAAGATGGTTGTTATAGCCTAAATCAACCTTTTCTATCACGTCGCCATTAAAGTCATGTAACCAATACTCATTTTTTTTATGTGCTAAAAAGGTTTTGCCATCTGGCAATAAATACAAGCCATTAGAGTAAATAATTGGCCGCTCAGTAAGTGTTTTAGTGGGTACGTGGTAATTATAATGTTTACCACTGGCGTAAAAAATCACATTTTCACTGTCTTTAGTCCAATTAAAATGAGCATAACCATGGCCTTTACTCATAAAAATAAACTGTTGGGTTTTAGTATCCCACAGCTCGCGGGTGAAACCGTGCTCTGTTGTATCCATAGATAAAGCAATGTAGCGGTTATCTGGCGAGCGCACCGGTTTATGTAGCCCAACCATCCATTTATCTTCAAATGCAGTTTCGGGAATAATGCGGCGCCTATCAGAGAGATCCATGCGCGCAGAAAATAATGTAGTTTGCCCCGTCCACTCTATGTTGGTTTTAAATAAAATCCGCGGAGTTGAAAACGTTTCTTTATCGCCATACACCTCATCGCGCACCTCTTTAGGCCATTCAGGGTGGTATGTATGACGATACGCCAATTTATCTTTACTAAATCGGCTGGGTTGCTCTTCAACAACTTGTTTAGCAGGTGGATTAGGCTCATCACCACAGCCTGTTAATAGCAACGTAGCGACACTTAGTAACATTATTACTGCACGGCGTGAAAATGACTTAGTTAACAGTGGCGTTATTGGTGATTTTTTTACTGAAATTAATGACATCAATAGTCCTTGATTGTACGGTGTAAATTGGTCGTAGAGGCAGCAATGCGAAGCATGAACGGGGTAGTTTTTTGGGCATGAAACGGT
>NZ_JACJDT010000102.1:0-2613 GCF_014163675.1 Pseudoalteromonas sp. SR44-5 | reverse complement strand
TTAACTCTACAAGTTCTAAATAAGATTTTAACTCAAATGGTAAGCCCTTTGCCATGTGCTGCCTTGGCATACCTGCAAAGCGTAGTAATTGTATTGGTTGTTTACCGTCGGTTGCACTTTCAATCGTAAGCGTATAGCTAACGACACCTAGCTTTGCTTAATGTTCCAAGGTAGCAGTGGCTCAAGGTTATCTGGCTGCTCAGCAAGGCGCTGTAAGCAAGTAGAGATATAGTCATGCACCACAAGGTCATTTGCCTTTGCGGTTTCAACAAGACTATAAAGTATAGCGCTGGCATGAGCACCATTGCAGGTATTTGAGAACAACCAGTTTTTTCGCCCTATTACGAACGGTTTTATAGCTCGCTCTGCACGGTTATTATCAATACTGAGCCTGCCATCATCAAGGTAACGCCTGAATTTCTCAAACTGATTTATCGCATAGGTAATTGCTTCACCTAACGCCATTTTTGGTGGGATTTTATCTTTATGCTTGAGTAACCATTGATACAATTCATCAACGATTGGTTTGGCTTTTCTCTGCCTAATCTTGAATTTTTCATCGTGCGATTTATCTTTGATGGCTTGCTCAATACCGTAGAGCTTGCGAATAAGGTTTAGTGCTACATCTGCTTTGACGGTTTTTTTATTATTGCCTTTAGCCTCGATGAATTTACGGCGCATATGGGCTAAGCACGCAACCAGTGTTGCATTCGTTTGCTCGTAAGCCTTGTAGCCGTCAACGTGCATGTAGCCTTCGTAACCATCAAGGAAATCAACCGCACATTGGCCTGCGCGACTGTTATGGTAATCAAACAAGACAATATTGGTGCCTTTACTCGGTTTATCATCGCCGCAACAATACAGCCACATATAGCTGGTTGCTTTATCTGCATTAATGACGTTTAACGGGGTTTCATCGCCGTGAATAACCGGTTGAGATAGCAACACGTCCTTTAAGCGTTGATACAGAGGGGACAACAGGTCTGCGCAGCGCAACATCCAGCTCGACATGGTTTGTCTGCTCAACTCAATACCAATATCGCCTAACATGGTTTCTTGGCGATAAAGTGGTAAGCCAAACTGGTATTTACACATGATTATTTGGCTCAGCAAGCTGGCCGTTGCGATGCTTTTTGGAATGGCTGTTGCGGGCATAAGGGCGGTTTTTACCACACTTTCAATGCCTTCACGCTCACAGTGACGGCACGTATATTTAGGGCGAATGGTTTTGATTACTTTAATATGCGCTGGCACAAACTCGAGTGCTTCACTGCTGCTTTCACCCATTTTGTGAAGGGGGCTTTGACAGCAATCACACATTTTTTCATCCTCTTCGAGGTCAACAACGACCTCAACTCGGGGTAACTGAGCCGGCAGTGGCCGGCGTTTCGGTTTGGCTTTTTCTTTCTTTACTGAGGCCGATGTGGCCAATAGCGCTTTATCATGTTCATCGAGAATATCTTCTGCTTCATTGAATACTTCGCCTGCACCCGGCATCTTTTCAGATTTTTTGGCGTACTCTTTGGCTAGTTTCGCGTTATAAGCTTGTAGCAATTCGTGAATTTGCGCGTCTTTTTCAGCTAACTTTTCATCCATATGCTGTTGCAACTCAAGCAACATGCGCTTGAGTTGTTCTGGGTCGTCAGGAAGTGAGTGTGCATCAATTTTCATGTTCGCAATTTAACAGAATTTGACGGTGTTTTCTTGCTTGACGCAAAGATAAAACAGACGGTGTGGCAACGATCATTTACTGCCAATATGATCGATTAGATCATCGATTTATACCGCAACTCTTCATGACCAAGCACATCATATCCCGACAACAACCAATCCAGTTGCTCTGGACTGAGCTCAAATTCTTGCAGACTGGCTTTGTTTGGCCATTTGAACTTTTGCTTTTCTAATCGCTTGTACCACAAAGCAACCCCCGTTTTATCCCAGTAAACCAGCTTGAGTTTATCCTTCGCTTTGTTGCAAAATAAAAATAAAGCGCCAGTATAGGCATCACGTTCAAGCTCACCCTCAACGATTGCGACCAGACCATCAATGGATTTTCGAAAATCCACGGCATCGCGATAGAGGTAAATATGTGCAGGTTCAACGAACATTTTCATTAGGCAAGCTCGCGTAACAGTTGACTCAGATAAGTGGCAGGCATTGTGGATGGCAAGCTGACTTTCACGTTACCGATAGCAAGAATGATCGGCTGTTGCTGTTCAGTGGGATCAACGTGTTTAGTGACTTTTGCGCGAACAAAACTACCAGATGCAGCAATAAGCTTACTTCGTGCCGCATAAAAGCTTGTTTTTGATAAGGCATGTTGCTGGCAAAACTCAGTAATAGTTAAATCGCTGGCTTGTTGTTCTTCGATAATGTTGCGCCACTGCTCAAGGCTACGCATTTTTCTCATGGCTATCTCCTAATTGAAATTAAGAAATAGTTTAATCGGTTTGACGAGTTACTGGCAGGTGCACTTTGCTAGACGCTTACTTTCAATCCGTTTTTGTACGCTCGTGTAATCCGATGTTTCTGGTGTGTGAGCTATCTTCGCTCTGATTGGGTTTAAATCAACATACGCCATACATGCAGCCAATGCGGCTTCATCTAACAGTG
>NZ_JACJDT010000101.1:0-2775 GCF_014163675.1 Pseudoalteromonas sp. SR44-5 | reverse complement strand
TAGATAGTTAGATAGTTAGATAGTTAGATAGTTAGATAGTTAGATAGAATTATAGCAGAACGAAACTTAACGTTTCGTATAACGGGCAAATACTTGCTGGCTATACTTGGCGAAGAATGAGCCGCAGCCAGCGAGTAGTTGTCCCAGCGAGCTTGCGAGCGAGTTGATGCGTTTGTGTACGCCCGACATGGGCATTGACTTATGAGGTGAAAGTCCTCTGTAGGAAGATCACCGTTTAAATAACATACTGTTATTAAACGATAACTACTAGCGAATGGCAAGGGCTAAATCGCGAGAGATAGTCTGGAGGAAGCCGCTAGCAAATCTGCGAGCTGATGAACAAAAACATCATATGAGGCGTAGGCTGAAGACGAGCTAGCACAAGATAGCGAAGTCATGTGATCTAACGGCCACCGTAAATGATGCAGTTGTGCAGAGAAAGTCGATGCACCTTATTCGGGGAGATCTGATAAACACGCATCCGCGCTAACGCTTGGAGATTACCAGTTAGGGACTGGTTGATCAACCCTTGGCGCTTTGGTTGCTGCGACCTACAGCGAGCGAAATAGCAGTAAACAAGCGTTAGTTTTAGACGCGCTTTATCGAGTAATCGCTAGAGTGATTTATCAGAAGTCAGCAGACGGCATAGTAGCCAAACGCCCATCGTAATGGAGGGGACACGGTGAAGGCCTGAACATCTTAACCAGAGGAGACACTACAAATGAACTTGAATTCACATAGATCACCGTGTTGTGATAGTGATGAACAGCGTTCGACTGTGAATAATACCTCGAATGAATATAACCAAATAGATCATGACCTTATGGCAAAGGTACTAAGCAACCACAATATTAGCGCAGCATGGCAACATGTTAAGCGCAATAAAGGGGCTGCGGGTATTGATAATATGAGTATTGAGGAATTTAATGACTTCGCTAAGTTACATTGGCTGGGTATTAAACAACAATTACTTAACGGCACTTATCAACCCTTGCCAGTCAAACGCGTGATGATACCCAAACCTGATGGCGGTGAGCGAATGCTTGGGATCCCTGCTGTTATCGACAGAGTGATCCAACAAGCCATTGCTCAAGTGATCAGCCCTTACTTTGAGCCTCAATTTTCACCACATAGTTATGGTTATCGCCCTCATAAAAGAGCCAGTCAAGCAGTGAACCATGTTCAGTCTTGTGTTAAACAAGGTTATAAAACAGCGGTTGATATCGACTTGTCTAAGTTCTTTGATGAAGTAAACCATGACATGCTAATGAATCGTGTTGGTCGTAAAATCAAAGACAAAGCACTCATGCGCCTACTCGGTAAATACCTACGAGCGGGAGTAGCAGAGTGCGAAACAGGTATGTGGTTTGAGTCAACCAAAGGAGTCCCTCAAGGTGGGCCATTATCCCCTTTGCTTTCCAACATCTTACTCGATGAATTAGATAAGAAGCTAACCTACAAACACCTTAAGTTTGCACGTTACGCTGATGACATAATCATTTTAGTAAAAACGAAAAGCGAAGGATTAATAATCCAGCGGGAAATTACTGCGTTCATCACTAAGCGATTAAAGCTCAAAGTGAACGAATCGAAAAGTCGAGTGGGTCCAGTATCAGGCTCAAAATTTCTCGGGTTCACATTTCGTTACGGTCAAGTGCAGATCCACGAACAGGCGCTAAAGAAATTCAAAGCAAATGTCAGGGAGCTCACTAACCGTAACTGGGGGATCTCAATGACCCTACAAATTCATAAACTCACACAGTATTTACGCGGCTGGGGACACTACTACCTGATAGCCAACGCTTATCAGCTAACGGTGGATTTAGATCATTGGATCCGACGTAGGATAAGAATGTGCTACTGGCGGCAATGGCGTAAACCTCGCACCAAAGTACGCAGTTTAATGAAATTGGGGGTCAGTGAGAGACTAGCCATAGCATGTGGTATCACCAGCAAGGGGCCTTGTCGAAGCTCAAAAACAAAAGGAATTAACATTGCGCTAGGCAATGACTATTTAGCGTCAAAAGGTTTAGTGTCACTGAGAGATATTTGGATCAATATTCATTACGGGAGGTGAACCGCCCATTGCGTACCCGCATGATGGGTGGTGTGGGGGCTGGAGGTTAGAGACCTCCGGCTACCCGATTAAGTGCAATTTTTACCCACTTCAGCTGAACAAGTGATATCGATCGTAGGGCTCAACATAAGACAAACATGACAATGCTTTTCCACCGCATTTTGAGCTGCTCGCAAAATGTCAGATTCCTTAAAACCACTGCCATTTACTGTAAAGTGTAAGTTTGCCGATTTATATAAACGAGGTTCTGATTCCGTTAGTGCAAAAGTAACCGTATTTTCTAGGCCTTTAACTTCAAAACCTTGATCTTGTAGTAACAAGACGACATCCGTAGCACTACATGAACCTAAAGCCGACAATAAAACTTCCGTTGGACAAGGGGCTTTCTCACTTGTAGCGTCAACATTAAACGTAAAGCCGCCTTCAGTTGACACTTCAAAGCGACAATCACCATTCCATTTTATATTAATACTCATACTTCCCTACTTTTTGATGTGACTCTCGCTGATTGCACTAACATTTTAGTATTTATGCGACACGCAGTTTGTGTTGCATAATCGCTTGTTGGACTGAGGTGTTACTTATGCTATGGGAATTTGCTTTTTATGGCCTAAGCGATATCAAGCCAACTTTACTGGCGTGTCTATCGTATCTAAGCTATCCCTGCGTTACTCAGCGTTTATTATGCACCTATTAAA
>NZ_JACJDT010000100.1:0-2930 GCF_014163675.1 Pseudoalteromonas sp. SR44-5 | reverse complement strand
GGTACATCCCACTGGTCATCAAACTTAATTAAAGTCACGAATATATCATTACCTTCATCCGTTGAACCCGATACAACCATATAATCTATTTCACCTGTTGTTGCACAACCGCCTAGTAATACAGCTAACAGACTAATAAGAAGTAATTTTATGAGGTTGTCCATAATCTATATCCATTTATTAGTTGTGATTGCCATTGTGTGCTGAGCTCTGCTTGCGCAGGCTGATTATAACAAAGCGCGAGCTGTGGTTTTTAGTGGTGAATTCAGCGTCTTCTTCAGGGCCATGAGCTACGGGCTGCCTCTGCGAATACTTTATAGAACATAAGCTTAGGGTCGTGGCTTTACTACTTATTCTCACGCCATTGAGCTTGCCCAGAGCCAAGCTCGTGTAGAACACGTCCAGTAAACCCGGCTGATGGTGTATTTGAAATCCAAACCTTTATCTCACCTGATTCACCCATACCAACTATTAAATATGGGTAAATATCAGTTTCTACTTCGCCTGTATGGTAACTAAATCGAGGTAATTTACTGGCTAATTTATAACCATTTTTATCTATTGCCACTTCACCAAAGTAAATTCTATTTTCTGACTTATCTAACCATTCAACGGCTACTTTTTCTGGGAATTTTTGATCGTAAACGCCACTTGTTTTACCGGCACTTTGCCAGCAACAACCAAGGCTCCCCATAGGAATACCCCAACTATTATCAAAAGTAATTGATTGCACCCAAATTTCATTACCCTTTTGTGTCGCACCGCCTGCAACCATGTAATCAATTTTACCTGTAGACGAACATCCTACAGCGAATAATATTAAAGCGAGTGTGATAAGTAATTTTATGAGCTTGTCCATAATCTATATCCATTTATTAGTTGTGATTGCCATTGCTCACTCTTTTCATCTTGTTCTGGCTGATTGTAAAAAGGCGTTTAAAACTGGTCATTTATTCTCACGCCACTGTGCTTGCCCAGAGCCTAGTTCGTGTAATACACGGCCTGTAAATCCCGCTGAACGGGTATTAGATAACCAAACTTTGATTTCACCTGACTCACCCATACCGACTATTAAATACGGTTTTACATCTTTAAAAACCTTACCTGTGTGCGCTGTGTATGAAGGTAAATTTTTAGCTAACCTATAACCTTTTTTGTCTATTGCCACTTCACCAAAGTAAATTCTATTTTCTGACTTATCTAACCATTCAACGGCTACTTTTTCTGGGAATTTTTGATTGTAAACACTCACAGTACCACCAGCTTGTGCGTAACAACATTCTATTGCACCGGAAGGAATACCCCACTCATCATCAAATACCACAGAGCGCCCCCAAATTGCATTGCCATTTTCGGTGCCGACACCTGCGACCATGTAATCAATTTTACCTGTTGACGAGCAACCTATTACAAATAATGTTAAAGCGAGTGTGGTGAGACATTTTACGAGCTTGTCCATAATCTATATCCATTTATTAGTTGTGACTGCCATTGTACACTTGCTTCAGCCTGTTCTGGCTGATTGTAAAAAAGCTCACGTTGTTGGTTTTTGCTGGTGAATTCAGCGTCTTCTTCAGGACCATGAGCAATCGCATCAATCGTTGCTGAATATTTAACACTGTGGTGGATGTAATCTTTATATAAAGCCTGCCAGGCATCACTTTGTGGGCCAAAGCTGCGGGCGCTATCAACCAGTGTTTTAAGCTCGCTAGGTAAAATATAAGGTATAGCTTGGCCGTCAGCTTGTTTGCGGTTAGCAAGTTCCGTTAAGCTTTGTAGTGGCACTCCTTAGCGCCTTTATCTCAACAATTCCTTTATTCACTGTTGTCCACATCCTTATTACTTTCTCTACTCTGGGCCCTACTTAAACGCATACTCATGCTCATATCCATCCCTGTAGATAACGGTAAATTGTCTTTATCAAGCGGGATATCTGTATCATTCTCTGATAAATGCGTTAATATCGCATTAAGCTGCTGCTCAAAGTCTTTTGGTTTTTCATCATCAAAAAATGCAAAGGGTTTGTCATCGGTTTGCCACTGTTCATGCTGCGGCATTACATGCTCGCGGCCATACTCCATAAATTGACATATAAATGCCAATACCGGCTCGTACGCATCACTGCCGTTGTAATAAGGGTTGTGGCGCGGTTGTACCATAAAATTAGCCCATTGCATGTTGTTGTGTTTATCAAAACCACGTGTCTGAATACGCATCATTTGAAAGTCTTCATAAACCCGTAAATTTTTAAAGTGCTGAGCGCGTACTTTGCCTTTGTACCAGAGGTAAACAATTTGTTTATCACGATCAAACACCATCGGTGCTTGACGCTTAAAACGAATAATAAAAAACAACAAAAGTGGAATAGTAATAGCGTAAAAAACTAAAAATGAAATGTCTTTTTTGTAAAAATAACTTCCATAAGCTGTATGTTTATTACTGTGACGAGCATACAAGTAGCTTTTAAACGTCAACTCACCACTTTCATCTAGCAATTTATACCACTTTAAGTGTATTGGGTTTACTTCTGTACTACTAAAATAATTCTCTCCATACTTTTTTTATATAATTCAATACTATCAATAGTTGCTCTCTCTCTTGCACTCCAGCTTTTTAATATATTATTAGCATTTAAACATGCAGTAAATAACACAATTAATAACAATGGGATCAGCCCCATATTACGGGCTTTCATTGAATTATTACTAAGCTTACAAATATGTTCATCTACATACACTATCGGTGTTGGCGGCGGCGCCTCTTTAGTGAGTTGAAAGCTAAGTAGTGCTTTCAACTTATTTGCTAACGGAGTTTTTCAAGTTAGTTGTCGCCTCAAGTTAAATTTTATGCCGCCCGCATTTCTTCTTTTTTCTCAGGATTCAAATTTACTTCGTTTATCATTGACCAATCTCGTGACTTTCCTGACCAAC